>JAFUQM010000072.1 GCA_017472325.1 Lachnospiraceae bacterium | reverse complement strand
AGAGTTAATTAAACCGATGTTAGGACCTTCAGGTGTCTCGATAGGACACATTCTTCCATAATGTGAGTAGTGAACGTCACGTACCTCGAATCCGGCTCTATCTCTAGACAGACCACCAGGACCAAGTGCGGATAAACGTCTCTTATGCGTTAACTCACCAAGTGGATTGTTCTGATCCATAAACTGGGACAACTGGGAAGAACCAAAGAATTCTTTCACTGCTGCCTGTACTGGTTTGATATTAATTAACATCTGCGGTGTTACTTCTTCCGCATCATGTGTTGTCATTCTCTCACGAACAACTCTTTCCAGTCTGGATAAACCAATTCTGTACTGGTTCTGTAATAACTCACCAACCGCTCTGATTCTTCTGTTTCCTAAGTGGTCGATATCATCATCATGACCAATACCATATTCCAGATGGATATTATAGTTAATAGAAGCTAAAATGTCTTCTTTTGTAATATGCTTTGGTACTAATTCATGTACGTTTCTCTGAATTGCTTCTGCAAGTTCTTCTGGCTTGTCGGCATATTCATCCATAATCTGTTTTAATACAGGGAAATATACTAATTCACTGATACCAAATTCTTTTGGATCACAGTCAATAAAATTAGTAATATCTACCATCATATTAGAAAGAATTTTCACATTCTTTTCTTCTGTCTGTACATATACATAAGGAACTGCTGCATTCTGGATTGTGTCTGCAAGTTCTGGTGTTACTTTTGTACCAGCTGTTGCAATAATTTCTCCTGTATATCCATCAACAACATCTTCTGAAAGTACACGGTTTCGAATTCTGTTTCTAAGTGCTAATTTCTTATTAAATTTATAACGTCCTACTTTTGCCAAGTCATATCTTCTTGGATCAAAGAACATTGCTGTAATTAAACTCTCTGCACTTTCTACACTGAGTGGCTCACCCGGACGAATCTTTTTATATAACTCTAACAGACCCTCCTGATAATTCTCAGCAGTGTCTTTTCCAAAGCTTGCTTCAATTTTCGGTTCATCACCAAACAGTTCTCTAATCTCGTCATTTGTACCAACACCAAGTGCTCTGATTAACACAGTAATTGGTACTTTTCTTGTTCTATCTACACGCACATAAAACACATCATTGGAGTCTGTTTCATATTCCAACCATGCGCCACGATTCGGGATGACTGTTGAGGAAAATAATTCCTTACCAATTTTGTCGTGATCAATCGCATAATAGATACCCGGTGAACGCACCAACTGGCTAACGATAACACGTTCTGCACCGTTGATAACAAATGTTCCGGTCTCTGTCATAAGAGGAAGATCACCCATAAAGATTTCATGCTCGCTGATTTCTTCTTTTTCTTTATTATACAGACGAACTTTGACTTTTAAAGGTGCTGCATAAGTTGCATCACGTTCTTTACATTTTTCAATCGTGTTCTTGTTAACTGGCATCTCTTCCTTACATAACTCGAAATCTACAAATTCCAAGCTGAGATGTCCACTGTAGTCTGCGATTGGAGAAATATCGTCAAATACTTCTTTTAAGCCCTCGTCTAAAAACCACTGATAGGAATCCTTCTGGACCTCTATCAAATTCGGCATCTCCAAAACCTCTTCCTGTCTTGAATAGCTCATACGCATGCTTTTACCTGAAGTAATCGGACGTATTCTGTTCTTTTCCATTGACATTTCACCCCGTTCTTTATGATATAAACCTTTTCATACTATTTTGGGCATGGTAAAGCCTACCATACCACAATAGTGCATCATCCATTTTACTACAAGAGATTTGTGAAGTCAATATCCAATTTTAGAAATTTTATCCAAATTATTGTATGCTACTTACCAGATATCAACTTTCCAAAACAGACAGAAGCAGTCAAAAAGCAAGCAGAGATAACATACCTTATTATCTCTGCCACTCATATTTACTATCTTGTTAAATAATTTTAATATACTTAACTGCTTTTACACCGCTTCCATCATTGGCTTTTACTGTGATTGTTACATAGCCTTCCGCCCACAGATAAACAGCAAACTGACCATATGCATAAGAATTATCAACTGAAGCAATTGCTGGATTGCTCAGTTCAACATTAACTTCTGGATATACCCCCGCCTGTTGCCAGGTTCGGTTATTAAAGGATACATTCATCACATACGCACCATTTCCTGTTCGTTTCAAATCACTCAGTTCAATAGATGTAATGGTTTCAAAAGTATAAATATCGTATGTTGCTTTCACACCACTGCCATCCGCTACTTCTGCCTGAATTACAGCGTGACCTGTGTATCCATCTGCACCAAGTCCCTGCAGTGCCGTTACTTTACCAGTTTTCTCATCAACCTTAACAACACTTTGACCTTCAAGCACAGACCACTTAACTGCCTTTGCAGATGCTTTACCGAATTCTTCTTCAAACATGGCAACCAATTTTACAGAGTTGCCTTCACCCAGATATTCCGTTCTTCCAGACTCTGGTGCAATCAATACTTTTGAAACCGGATTCCAAACAGTCACTTTACATGTTGCACTCTTTCTACTTCCGTCATTCATCACAACCTTAATCGTAGCAGAACCTGTTGCTTTTCCTGTTGCAGCTACTGTAATGACATTACCATTCTTAAATGTGCGAACAACATTTGGATTGCTGCTTGTCACTGTATAGTCTTTTGCATATGTTCCATTTCCTTCTGTTGTTACTTTAATCTCTGCCCTTGTTGGTGCATGATATGCCGTCGCTTTTCTAAATATCGTTACTGCGCTCTGATCCAAACGGATACCTGTCGCAACACCTGTATACACCTGAACCTTTATTGTATCTGCTGTGTCAGAACCATCTACAGCAGTTGCTGTGACTGTATACGTACCTGCCTTTGCATTTGCCGCCGCTGTCACCTTACCATTTGATGGATTTACCGTAACACCCGATGATGCAGGTGCATCAATACTCCATGTTAGTTTTTTCTGTTTTGTAGTTGTTGGTGTAACTGTTGCCTTTAACGCAGCACTTTTTCCTGCTGCAAGTGTTACAATTTCTACATCTTCTGTATTCACCGGCTGTGTAATTGCAATTGCTGTTGCAAGCTGTTCTACTACAACAGTACATGTCTTTTTCACACCGCTTCCGTCTGCTGCCATAGCGGTAATTACTGCACTACCCGCACCAACTGCTGTTACTTCACCAGTTGTTCTATTCACTCTTGCCACAGCCTGTTTGCTGCTCGTCCACACAAAATCCTCTGCCGTTGCTGGCGTATCATCTACTTTCAGCGCAGTCAGATTATCCGCCATCTTATATGCAACTGTATCCGTCTTCACCTTTAATGTTACTTTCGCTTCCTTGAAAGCAACTGATTTTACTTTTGCATCTGCCATCACGGTAATGGTATATGTATCCGCTGCACCTTTTCCATCCTTTGCTTTGGCTGTTACTTGATATGTACCCGGTGTTGCTGTTTTGGTTGTTGTTACTTTACCATTGTTCGCATTAATCTTCACACCAGCTGATGCATTCGCATTGATTTTCCATTCCACTTTTTTGTTCGCTGCATATGCCGGTACTACGTCAGCTTTTAATTTTACACTCTTACCTGCTACCACCTGCACTGTGTCACCTGTAATGGTTACTTTTTCCACAGCTGGTTTTAATGTATATTTTACAGTCGCTACCGGTCCCGCAGTCATTGTGTATTTATTAACCGCAATTGCTTTTACGGTTACTTTGCCAGTTGCTTTTCCGGCCACAATACCATTTACTGTAATAGTTTCTGGATTCGCAACCGCTTTGATACCATTTGTTATCACACCATTTTTAAATGCTGGTGTTTTTCCATCCACTGAATAGTAAATATCGCAATCAAATGCCGCAGAAATTGTTGTTGTTACTTCTGACGCTTCTATTATTCCTGCCTTTGTACCAAAGGTCGGTTTTGCAGGTTTCGCAGCCACACCAGGAATCTTTAATACTTTCGGAAGGTTTACAATACCTTTACCAATATTCTGACCAGTTGCTTTTGTAACACCTGATTTCATCAGCTGCTCCAATGCAGCCACCTTTGCTTTTCCAGTTTTCCCCTGTAACGCTTTCGGACTAGCAGATAGAATAACTGCCGCAGTTCCTGTTATTACTGGTGTCGCCTGAGATGTACCGCTCATAACGTCATACCCACTGACACCGATACTGCTTTCCATACTTGTAGGATAGCTGGAATAAATATTGACACCTGGTCCACACAAATCTACCCATTTTCCATAATCAGAAAAGGATGCCCTTCCATTGCTCTTATCTGTTGCTGCAACACAAATAACCTCTGGAAATGCTGCTGGAAAATTTTCTGTCATAGAACCATCATTACCCGCTGCTGCAAAAATCGCAATTCCTGCATTTACCGCAGTCTGAACTGCCTCATATTCACTCATCGTATAACCAACACCACCAAGAGACATATTCATAATATCTACGCCCTTAGTTCTTGCTTTATTAATTGCCCTCGCAGTGGTGGCTGATGAACCCGATGCACTATGATCACCAAATACTTTAAAGTTATAAATCTCTGCATCTGGCGCAATACCTCTGCCGCCAACAGAGTTTGCATTTGCTGCAATAATACCTGCAACGTGCGTACCATGTCCAGACGTTGTATCGTCTGCACTACCTTCTGCACCTGTCATGGCATTATAGTTATATACCGCCTTCACATCTTCATGATTTGCTGCAACACCACTATCGATAACTGCAACTTTTACACCTGCACCAGTATACCCAGCATTCCACGCATACATAGAGCCAACTGCATAATGCTGCCACTGATAATAAGAATTATTCACAGCAAGAAATGGGTCTGTCACTCCATAACTCGCTTCCTCTACCATACCGCTATCTGTCGTATATTCATATCTATAATAGTTCGGGGATACCGGCGGTAACTTTACTTCATCGCACAAAGCAGCACGAACTGCACTTTTAACAGATACACCTTCTGCCAATTTGATAACGGCCACACCATCAAAGCAGGACTCTAATGTACCGCCATATGCTTTGGCAGCCATCTGTGCTTCTTCTTCACTATCTGTTGTCAGCACAACCTCACCAGAAATATAATGTGTTCCTTCCACAAATTCTTCTAGTTCATCCACATGCTCTGCAAGCATTTTTTTGGCTGTCACCTGTTTTGCTGTAAGTTCATATTCTTCTGGCATCCCCGGAAATACTGCTTCCACATCATTGCCGCTTACTGCATCAACCATCATTTTTCCTACTGATGCATGATTCCCACTGACAACCTGTGCTGCATCACCTTCTTCAACCGAAACTACTATTTCTTCCACACTTTCTATTTCAGGAAGTTCTGCTTCTTCCATCGGCATTTCTGTTTCTACATCATCCTCCAGAAGATCTTCTGCCACACCTTCCCCTAGAGACGGCTCCTTGACTCCTTCTTCTGGTAATTCTGTTTCCGAAATCGTTTCTTCGGTAATCGTTTCTTGCATTCCTTCTTCCACAGAAGTTTCCTCTTCTGTTTCTTCCAAAGCGTCCGTTTCTACCGTTGCATCCTCTACAGTTTCCTCACTTACCGCTTCTTCAACCACAGTCTCCTCTGTAGTTTCTTCAGAAATCACCTCTGCATTTGCCACTTCTTCCTGTGTTTCTGCTATCACATCTATCACTGGCATATCCACTGCAGCATAGGCTGTTGAAGCTGGCGATACCATCATAACAGCTGTTAATAACAGCGCCATCATTTTCATCGTTGTTTTTCTCATTCTTTCACCCTACTCTCCTCTACTCATTCATTGGTTTTCTTATATAATTGATAGAAAGTATGGGATAACCTTTCTCCTCACCTTCTGCAATCACTTCTTCTAACGCTCTATCCGTTGTATACTCAGCAATTCCATCTGCATACCTCACGAACGTGATGCCGTAAAGCTCCGCAACCTCTTTTGCCTCTTCTTCATTGTCTACTGTTGTCATCAATTCCCTTCCATATGCTACAATTGCATCCTGCGGTGCTGCTATCATCTTTACTTCCTCTGGTTTGCTAAATACCATAGCAATACCTCCCCTCTGTTTCGCCAACACCGACATCGCAATTACAATGCATATCACCGCGAACGCAACAATTCCTATCCCAATCGTTTTCTTTTTCACCCTTTCACTTCCTTATGCCAATATAAATAATTTTTGTTACATTCATAAATACTAGCTCTGTTTTTCCATTCCGTCAAGGGATTGTTATACCAAAAGCCAGCACGCTTCGCGAGCTATCTCATTCGGTAAAAAAAAGACCACGGACATATAACCGTGGTCTCCAAATATACATCTTGGTTTTACTCAAATTATTTAAGAGTAACTTTAGCGCCTTCTGCTTCAAGTTTAGCTTTGATATCATCAGCTTCTTCTTTAGATGCAGCTTCTTTAAGAACTTTAGGAGCGCCATCAACTAAGTCTTTAGCTTCTTTTAATCCAAGACCTGTAGCTTCACGAACTACTTTGATAACTTTAACTTTGTTAGGGCCAACTTCTGTTAACTCTACATCAAATTCTGTTTTTTCTTCAGCTGCTGCTGCACCATCGCCAGCTGCTGCTGCAACTACAACGCCTGCTGCTGCAGATACGCCGAATTCTTCTTCACAAGCTTTTACTAAATCGTTCAGTTCTAATACTGTTAACTCTTTGATAGCATCAATAATTTCCTGAGTTGATAATTTTGCCATTTTAATTTACCTCCATTAAATTCATTTCTTAATTCATAAAATTCAATATTTTTAGTTTATCAGTCATATTTTATAACTAATTATTCAGCAGTTGTTTCTTCTGCTGGTGCTTCAGCTGCTGGAGCCTCTGCTGTTTCTTCTGCTGGTGCTGCCTCTTCTGCTACTGCAGGAGCTTCACATGCTGCTGCACCACCTTTTTCTGCAAGCTGATTCATGACGCGAGCAAAGTTTGTAATTGGAGACTGGATACTTCCAAGTAATTTGGAAAGTAATTCTTCTCTTGAAGGAATCTTCGCAATGCTTGCCATGCCTGCTGCATCATAAGCAATACCTTCTACGATACCAGCTTTGATTTCAAGTGCAGGAGCTTCTTTTGCAAATTTGCTAAGAACTCTTGCAGGTGCTGTTGCATCTTCATTAGAGATAGCAATTGCACTTGGTCCTTCTAAGTAAGGTGCCAGTGCTTCACAATCTGTTCCTTTGAATGCAAAGTTCATCATTGTGTTTTTGTAAACTTTGTAAGTAATTCCTGCGTCACGAAGCTGTTTACGAAGATTTGTATCCTGTTCAACTGTAAGTCCACGATAGTCTACAAGAACAACTGACTGCGCATCTTTAATGTTTGCAGAAATCTCTTCAACGATAGGTTGTTTTAATTCAACTTTTGCCATTTGTTTTACCTCCTTATAGATTTAGTGCCGATCGGAGAAAACATCGCCAATTGCGATTGGCTTTATAACGAAATACTGGTACGCTGCGCGCGCCTTATTATTCGATAAAAATCTCCCTATGCGAGACCGCAAGGGAGATTAAGCTTCTACATACGTGTTTACTCTTTCCCTCGGTAGGCGCTACGCTTACGTCTTAATGACACCTACTGTCTTCGGCATGGTCAGAATGACCTTTTCTAAACTACCATAGTATGAGGAAATTGTCAACACTTTTTACTACTTTTTATTCTATTAAGATAATCAGTCAAACACGACCTCTTCACTTGCTTCAGACAACTAAGATAATATTATTCTTTTTCCAGGTCTGCATTGCGCACACCTTTATTTGATGCTATATTGTATATTGCAATTCAATATCAGTATAAATAAGAAGTATTGGAGTCAGAATACAATGTACAAACTATTATGTTATTTAAAAAATTACAAAAAGGAAACTATCATTTCTCCATTATTTAAAATGTTAGAAGCTAGCTTTGAACTTTTCGTCCCTCTTGTTATGGCAAGTATTATCGATACCGGTATTGCAGCCAAAGACACTCCACACATTCTCAAGATGGGAGGCATATTAATTTTACTCGCTCTCATCGGCCTTGTCTGTTCTCTGACAGCACAATATTACGCAGCTAAAGCCTCCGTTGGGTTTGGAACTGAACTTCGCAAAGCACTTTTTGCGCATATCAATGCGCTTTCATATTCCGAAATCGATACCATTGGAACTTCTACTCTGATTACAAGAATCACAAGCGACATCAACCAGATTCAGTCGGGCGTTAACCTTGTACTCAGGTTATTCTTACGTTCTCCATTTATCGTTATTGGTGCCATGATTATGGCATTTACTGTAAATGTAAAGGCAGCACTTGTATTTGTTGTGGCAATCCCGCTTCTTGCCATTGTCGTATTCGGTATTATGCTTGCCTGTATCCCGCTTCACCGCAACGTACAAAAAAAATTAGATGAAGTGCTTTTAATTACAAGAGAAAATCTGACCGGTGCAAGAGTCATTCGTTCCGTTTGCAGACAAGAACACGAAAAAGATACCTTTGAACAGACCAATGCAGAACTGGTAGATATACAGACATTCGTTGGTAAAATATCTGCATTTTTAAATCCAGTTACTTATGTTATTGTAAACGTTGCTTTGATTGTTATTATTTATATTGGTGGTATCGAAGTAGACAATGGCATCATTACACAAGGTCAGGTAATTGCACTCGTTAATTATATGTCACAGATTTTGGTTGAACTTGTCAAACTCGCCAATCTTATTATTACATTTACAAAATCACTTGCCTGTGCAAACAGAATCAACGAAATATTTGCAAAGAAACCAACAGTTACCGAAATCTCACATACTATCAATATAGAAAAAGAAATTTCCTCTGCGACACCAATCATAGAATTCCAGAATGTATCTTTTTCTTATGCCGGCGCAAAAGAGCATGCACTCACTGATATTTCTTTTTCTATCAAATGCGGCGAAACAATCGGTATTATCGGCGGCACAGGTTCAGGAAAATCCACTCTGATTAACCTAATCCCTCGTTTTTACGATGTTTCCGAAGGTCGTGTACTATTTCACGGCACGAATGTTACACAATATAAATTGGAAGCCCTTCGCACCAAAATAGGAATTGTTCCGCAAAAAGCTGTTCTATTCAAAGGCACATTACGCGACAACATGAAATGGAGCGATAAAAATGCCTCTGACAAAACTATTATGCAGGCAATCCGCATTGCACAGGCAGAGGACATAGTTGCTTCCAAAGAAGAAGGACTTGATTTTATGATTGAACAAGGCGGCAGCAATCTTTCTGGTGGACAAAAACAACGTTTTACTATCGCAAGAGCACTTGTTCGCAAACCAGAGATTCTAATTCTTGATGACAGTGCATCGGCATTGGACTTTGCAACAGATGCCAGACTTCGCAAAGCCATCCGCGAGAACACTACAGATATGACTGTATTTATCGTATCTCAGCGCGCAACTACAATCAAAGATGCAGACCAGATTATTGTATTGGATGATGGAGAAATTGCAGGCATCGGTACACATACACAATTATTGCAGACATGCCAAGTATATAAAGAAATCTGTCTATCTCAGCTATCAAATGAGGAGGTGAACGCATGACACCAAATTCTAAAACCTTGCAAAAAGCATCAAAAGACAATTCTACACTAAAAGAGGTACTTCATTATATAAAACCACATATGTTATATGTTGCGCTTTCCCTCTTTTTCGCTTTTATTACAGTTGTTTTAACCCTCTATGTACCGATCCTTACCGGTGAGGGAATTGACTACATTATTAACGAAGGCAATGTTGATTTTTCTAAGCTCCTCCCACTTCTTGTTAAGATAGGTATCATTGTCCTCATCACCGCTTTTGCTCAGTGGCTGATGAATTTATGTAACAACCGCATTACGTATCACGTTGTCAAAGATATCCGTACCAAAGCATTCTCTAAATTGGAAGAGCTTCCGCTAAAATACATTGATTCTCATCAGCACGGTGAAATTATCAGCAAAATTGTATCAGATGTAGACCAGTTCTCTGATGGACTCTTGCTTGGATTCACGCAATTTTTCACAAGCATCATTACGATATTTGGTACATTACTATTTATGCTGTCAGTGAATATCCCGATTACGATTGTTGTTGTATTCATCACACCCGTTTCTTTGTTTGTTGCAAGTTTTATTGCCAAGAGAACCTTTACCATGTTTCAAAAGCAGTCAGAAACCCGTGGTCAAATGACTGCACTTGTAAACGAGCTTGTTGGCAATCAAAAAATTGTCAAAGCATTTTCTTACGAAGATGATGCGAAGGAGCGTTTTGATAAAATCAATCAGGATTTGAACAAATATAGTGTGCGGGCAATTTTCTTTTCCTCACTCACCAACCCTTCCACACGCTTTGTCAACAGTTTAGTATATGCCGGCGTCGGAATTGTTGGCGCATTCTCCGCAATTAGTGGGGGGATTTCCGTTGGACAATTATCTTGTTTTTTAAGCTATGCCAACCAATACACAAAGCCATTTAATGAAATTTCAAGCGTTATTACAGAATTACAAAATGCCCTGGCGTGCGCTTCCAGAATTTTTTCTTTTATCCACGAAGACGCACAAACACCAGATGCAGCAAACGCACTTGTATTACAGAATGCAAAAGGAAATGTCACCCTTTCACATGTATATTTCTCTTACACTGCTGACAAAAAACTAATTACTGACTTAAATCTTCATGTAGCACCAGGTCAAAGAATTGCCATTGTTGGACCTACAGGATGCGGAAAAAGTACCTTAATCAATTTATTAATGCGTTTTTATGATGTTAACAAAGGAAATATTGCCGTAGATGGCACAGATATACAGAATATTACGCGCAATTCCCTACGTTCTAATTACGGTATGGTATTGCAGGAAACATGGTTGAAATCCGGAACTATCCGCGAAAATATTGCATACGGAAAACCAGATGCTACAGAGGAAGAAATTATATCCGCTGCAAAACTTGCACACGCACACAGTTTCATCCGCAGAATGCCACAAGGATATGACACCATGATCTCCGAGGATGGAGGCAACTTATCACAAGGGCAAAAACAGTTATTATGCATTGCCAGAGTTATGTTGACTCTTCCGCCAATGCTCATTCTAGATGAAGCAACTTCATCCATCGATACAAGAACCGAACTCAAAATCCAGCAGGCATTTGAAACAATGATGACAGGACGTACTAGCTTTATTGTCGCACATCGCCTCTCTACAATCAAAAATGCCGACATCATTCTCGTAATGAAAGACGGCAATATTATCGAACAAGGAAATCACGAAACACTACTGGCACAGGGTGGATTCTACTCCACTCTGTACAACAGTCAGTTTTCGGTATAAAATACACGGCACCGGCTTTCTATGTACATGCTTGTAATAGTACGTAAGCACCTCACATAACTTGCCATACAGAAATAGCGGCCAAATATTTTAGTTTCAACTATTTGGAAGCAATGTAGCCTTCCTCATCTATATTGATATTCGTAGAAATCGTTCTCATATAAGTAAGAACTCGTTCTTTTTCTGCACCATATAGCATTTTAGTAGAACAACCGCTCTGTAATGCCGGCACAAATTGCAGTGTCTGTAGACCTTCCGCATTCACCACTACCTTTACAAGGCAAGTATCTACCGTCTTAGAATTAAACCAGAAATTGCCCAGGCTATAAATCACTGGCACATCCCCTACATAATCAATTGGTTGCAAACAATGCGGATGGTCTCCAATAATCAAATCTGCACCCGCCTCTGCAAGTTGTACTGCCTGATCACGCTGTGCCCAGTCAAGTTCTACCGTATTTTCTGCACCCCAATGAATATAGACCACAACAAAATCGCAATTTTGCTTTGTCTGCTCCACCACTTCCAACATTTTCTCCGGGTTCCAACAACGGAACACTCCTGGTGTTGTTTCTGTTGCTTCCTTTGTATCTGGGTTATCTAATCGTTCTATCTGGGTAGCTGCAACAAACCCAATTTTCATACCACCGATTTCATAATAAACAGGCGCTGCTGCTTCCTCAATATTGCGTCCTGCACCTGCATAGAGAATGCCAGCATTTTCTAATGTATCTAACGTGTCCAAAAGAGAAATTTCGCCATAATCATATGCATGATTATTAGCCAGCGAAACAATATCCACTCCCATTTCATTCAAAATAGATACATTTTCCGGTTTGGCTCGAAATGTAAATTTCTTTTCCGCAAGAGGCTCGCCTCTATCCGTAAAGGTAAATTCATTATTCAGCATAAAAATATCGGCTGCCTGCATCTCTTTCATCAAATCTTCACTAATACATCCATAGATTCCGCCATCACGATTTTTTAACGTTACCATCATACTATAGTTATCATCTAACAGAATATCGCCTACAAATGCGAGTGTTACATCACGTAGCGGTTCTACTTCTGCTACAAGTTCTTTTTCTTCTTCCGGCTCATCCAATTCCTCTTCCGGTATCTGGGATGCTGCTTGTTCCGCTTCTGACATCATTGTATCTACCAGCGTTGTTGCTGTAGTTTCTTGGTTTTCTTGGGATGTTGTCACCTCTTGTTCTACCAAATGAACTGCCTCTTTTTCCTGCGTACTATAAAGAAACAGCAATACACCACATCCTATAGATAATACCGTTATCAGTGTTATTGCAAAAATAGCAATCGGGTGAATTTTTTTCTTACTTATTTTTTTGGACATACTATCTCGTCTCCATTTTTTAAATTAAGAAAAAAGCGCACCAGAGACATCTCTAATACGCTTTTTGTTCACTTACATCTTCATGCAGAATTCCTAGAATTTAGCTGTGCTAATTTTAACTCCAGGTCCCATTGTAGTTGCCAGTGTAATACTTCTTAAATACTGACCTTTTAATGCGCTTGGTTTTGCTTTTACGATAGCATCCATAACAGCATCAAAGTTCTGCTGTAACTGTTCTTCTGAGAAAGAAACTTTACCAACTGGAACGTGTACGATGTTTGTTTTATCAAGTCTGTATTCAATTTTACCAGCTTTGATATCGTTAACTGCTTTTGTTACGTCCATTGTAACTGTACCAGCTTTTGGGTTTGGCATTAAGCCTTTTGGTCCAAGTACTTTACCAAGACGACCAACAACACCCATCATATCTGGTGTAGCTACTACAACGTCAAAATCTAACCATCCATCATTCTGAATCTTTGGAATTAATTCATCGCCGCCTACATAATCTGCGCCTGCTGCTTCTGCTTCAGCAACTTTATCACCTTTTGCGAATACTAAAACTCTTACAGTTTTACCTGTACCGTTTGGTAATACAACAGCACCACGAATCTGCTGTTCAGCATGACGTCCATCACAACCTGTTCTGATGTGAAGTTCTACTGTTTCATCAAATTTCGCTGTAGCTGTTTTCTTAACTAATGCAATTGCATCAGCTGGTTCGTACTGAACTGCGCGGTCTACTAACTTCGCAGCTTCACTATATTTTTTACCGTGTTTCATTCTGTTTCTCCTCCACTATTAATCTTCTACTACGATACCCATACTTCTAGCAGTACCAGCGATCATGCTCATAGCTGCTTCTAAGCTGGCTGCATTTAAATCTGGCATTTTCATTTCAGCAATTTCCTGAAGTTTTGCTTTAGAAATTGTAGCTACCTTTGTTTTGTTAGGAGCTGCTGAACCTGATTTAATGTTAGCTGCTTTTTTGAGTAATACTGCAGCAGGAGGAGTTTTTGTAACAAAACTAAAACTTCTATCTGCATAAACTGTGATAACAACTGGGATGATTAAATCACCTTTATCAGCTGTTCTTGCGTTGAACTGTTTTGTAAATTCAACAATGTTAACACCATGCTGTCCAAGTGCAGGACCAACTGGTGGTGCTGGTGTAGCTTTACCAGCAGGAATCTGTAACTTAATATATCCTTCTACTTTCTTTGCCATAATGGCACCTCCTATAATATATGATTGTGGTATTACGGGCTAGGCGACCCTTCCACTGTACATTAAGCGGCTATGCCGCATAACAACCTAGTATTACACGCGACGCACTTCTGCAAATCCAATCTCTACAGGCGTCTCTCTTCCAAACAGTTCTACATTAATTGTAACAACCTGCTTGTTAAAATCAATTCTCTGAACAACACCAACTGTGTCTTTCCACACACCTGCTACTACAGCAATTGTGTCTCCCTCTGCGAAATCAATAGATACATTTTCCATCTGAATTCCGAGTGGCTTCATCTCAGCCTCGCTGAGTGGCACCGGCTTACTTCCAGGTCCTACGAATCCCGTAACACCACGTGTGTTTCTAACAACATACCATGTGTCATCGTTCATTACCATATTAAGCAACACATAACCCGGGAACATTTTCTTCTGAACCGTCTTCTTAGCGCCATTCTTCATCTCTACAACATCCTGCATAGGAACTCTGACTTCTAAAATCTGATCCTCTAAATGTCTGTTCTCAATTGTTTTCTCAATATTGGCTTTTACTTTATTCTCATATCCTGAATAGGTATGCACTACATACCAGTTTGCTTCTGCCATATCATTACCCTCACGTTTCCATTACATTGATAAGAAGTTAACACCATACTGGATAACTGTATCCATTAAAGTAATAAGCAATCCTACAACAACGGAAATTGCAACAACAGCAATTGACTGTTTGAATAATGAATTTTTATCAGGCCAGGATATTTTCTTTAATTCAGATTTTACCCCTTTAAAGAAGCTCTTTAAAAATCCCTTTTTTTCTGTCTGCGCTGTTTCTCCCATTATTTAGTCTCCTTGTGTAATGTGTGAGTCTTGCAGAATCTACAATATTTTTTAGTTTCCATTCTGTCTGGATGTGCTTTTTTATCCTTTGTCATATTGTAGTTACGCTGTTTACATTCTGTACATGCTAAAGTAATTTTTGTACGCATTCATTCCACCTCCGCGCATATTTTTCTATGTTTTCTCGTTATGATTCATCTTTTTATTTCCTTGTTTTAAGGCATAAAAAAAAGACCTAAATCTCATCTCGCTTGATAACTATAGCATAAGAGCAAGGGTTAGTCAATAGATTTCTCAGGTTTTTCTCAAAGAAAGCGTTCCTTCCATCAGATAATTCTTATCATTTTCATTATCTGATAGAAGGAACATTTCTATTGCACTATCAAATTATGCAAAAATCCTATTCTGCAACTCTTATGGTAAGTTTTGTAGTCACTGGTTTTCCATTCGGATATCCAGCTACTGGCTGTGCGCCTTCAAAGAAAATATTTACCGTTATTGCATAGTTACCGCTCTTAATACCTTTATCCGCAAGCGTCACCAGTATATGTCCCTCTTTGGTTATGATTCCCATACCAGCTGGTGCATTTACCACATCAACTCGCTTAATCTGGGTTCCTGCTGTCCGTTTTCTAGTCAAATCATAATCTCTTGTCATATTAGATCCTGACTTGAAAATTGTCTGCGCAGTCGGTACCGTAACCTTTGGTGTACTCTGTATTGGTTTCAAGGTCAGTTCTGTCTGTAGCACATGTCCATTTTCCAGAATCACTTTCACAGGAAGTGTCTGCTTGCTTGTCGTGAGTTCTGCCCGCATTCCCGCATCCGTCAAAACAATATCAAATGTCTGATTCTGTCTGTATACTGCTGTATAATATGGATGCTGCTCTGTCTTTTTCTCATTTAAAATAACAACTTCCTGCACTGGTGCTGTTATATTTTTTAAGTTCAATTTGCCTGACAGCGAATGATACTTACGTCTGACAAGGTCAAGCTTTCCACTTACCTTCACCTTTACTGTTGGCTCTTTATCAACCACTTTCACCGTAAAGTCTGCACAAACATCTTCGCAGCCTTTTATCACATTCGCAACTCTAAGTTTATATGTACCTTCCTCTGCTCTTGCAGCCTTGCCTGACTGGAAGCCCACTACAAACTTGTCTGTTTCTTCCTGATAGGAAGTACGCAGCCAACTATTCTTTGACATATCAATATCATATTGTTTCGTTGCTGCATTATAAGCCAGTACCTTCCACTCTGTATATGGAGCAAATTGAACATTCTGACAATTTGGTATCAGCTCTGTTGTCGTACCTTCACTTGCGGTAGCCTTATTTAGTATCAGTGTTTTATTTTTTACTGTTACTTTAGGCAATGATGTTACATATGCTTTGAGGCTGACTTTTACTTCTACTGGCCTTGTCCAGACATCAGCGCCTGTCGCTTTTTGCTCCATCACTTTCATTACCGCTGTCATAGTTTCTCCGTCTTTATATTCTACTCCACTCTTTATAGTAGCAAGTATGGTGCCATCCTCATGCAGCGTAATAGCTAATTTATCTGAAGATACATCTGACACCTTCAAACAGCTTAACGGCACTTTATCGGTTTCATTATATAGTGAAATCTCTGCCACATTCGACAGCTTTGTATAAATAGAAGGAATCACTGATTGTTTGATACTCTTATCCTTATCCTGCACTTTTACATTTACTGTGCAAATCAGTTCATCATACCCTTCCATCTGTACTGCAATCTTTCCTTTTATCGAAGACTTATCATATGCCTTTGACTTATCATATTGCAGATACCATCTACCATTGACTTTCTCAGCTGTAAAGTAGCGGTCAAACTCATTTATCTGGTCTTCTTTTACAGAGCTCAATACCCTGATGTTTTCTATTGCTTCCGGTGCTTTTACAGTAAGGAGCGTTTTTAAATCCGTTGCTTGTGCATAAATGCGGTTTACTGTACCTGCACTTACTTTGATACCTGGGGTTTTTGATATCACTTTTACCTGAATACCAAAGGATGCTGCAACGTCTCCCAGTTCTGGTATTCCTGTTACATTGGATTTTAATTCGACCTCATAAACACCATTATTTTTTAGGTTATCTGCATAGCTCTGCTTATTGTTCACCTCAATGCTATAGCTTCCATCCAGATTATCTACAATGCGGAAATTTGCTTTTTCGCTAGATGGCAATACAGTTTTGCCAGCTCTTACTTCCGTAATTTCTGGCAGAGTCATCTTTGCTCCTTCCGGCACCAGGATTCTGAATTTATCTGATCTACGATACGTATCTGCAGTCATTGCATATGCTTTATTCATTGTGACCTGTTTCACACTCACGGTCGGTGTTGCATTCAAAAATGCAAGCTGCACACGCTCTGTTGTCTTCCAGGTATCTTTTGCTGTACATATTAAATTCACTCTACCTGGTTTTTTTACCGTTACAGTCACCGTCTGGTCTTTGTTATCCTTAACAGAAGCCACCGACTGGTCCGTTACTTTCCACTGAAGCAAAGCACCTTCCATCTGATTGCCTTGGCTGTCATATGCGCTTGCTGCAAAAGTTAGTGTTTCACCTTGCACAAACTTCTGTCTGACAATCTCTGTTGCAGTATCATTGTCCGTTCCAGCAGCAGATATCTTTTTCAATTCAATACTGTTTATTTGTCTCTGTGTCAGTACAGTTACTTTGAATACTACTTTTCGTTTACCCAAATCACCTTTGAGCGTTGCTGTCACATAAACTGTTTTATTCGCATCCAGTTCTGGATTAGGCACTACCTCTCCAGTTTTATCAACCATACATATCGAAGTATCAGCACTTGTAAACGTAAATAGTTCTGACATCTGTGTAGATGTATATTCATTACCATACTGGTCTTTGATACGCAGTCTTGCGCTGCTCTTTTCATCCAATCCATAGCTTTGTAGATAGATTTTAGCATTTACTGCTGAGAGCTTGTAGGCTTTATCTATCGGCCATGATAACGTTTCCTCTGGCGCAGCATCACCACTTACGATAATACGGCATTTTCCATAAACAGCATTCCCATTTGCATCATAAGCAAAAATATCTGTCACACCCGGTGCCTTTGCTGAAATCACACCTAGCTTAGATACTTCTGCAACCTGAGAATTTGCACTTCTAAACATTACTTTTTCTGAATCCGCCAAAATTCCAACTAAAGTACCGCCTGTTACATTTCCCTCTGCATCTCGGACCGCCGTACTTTCTGTCAGTGCATAAGCGGTTACTTGTACTTGCGTACCTTGCGCATTTTTCCCTATATTCAATGAATACTCTGGAGTTTTCTCAACCGCTGTCACCCAATTGCCGTCAGCATCAGCTGATACACTCTTACCAGTCATATCCTCTGCTGATAGCCAGATGCCATACACTTCTTCTGCTTTACTTACAATAATTTTCTGTGCCACACTGACACCATCAGCAGTCCGCGCTGTAATAACACAGCTACCTGTTCCATTTGCTTTTAATGTCACCGTTTGGCTGTCTCTTGCCGCAACAGAAGCTACTGCACTGTCCGAAGATGTCCAATAACAAGTGGTATCATCCGCATTGTAACCTGGCACATAGGTTACACCAAGCACTGCTTCATCCCGAACCTTAAAATCAACCAGTGTATTTTTTTCTACTCCATTCACTTGGAGTACCTGCATTGCAAGTCCTGTTACCGGTACATTTACAATTACTTTACATTCTGCTGTAATGTTTCCTATGGCAGCCTGCAAATACACTTCTTTATCAGACGATTCTGCAACTGCATAAATGGTATTGTGTACAATACGCAGAATATCCTTTCCATCATGTCCTCTCACAGTAAAAATACCATCTACTGTTTCAGAAGGATACGCATTTCCTTTTGCATCCACCGCCGACCAACGCAGTCCAGTATAATAAATATCTGATGGTTGCAAAGATGCTGTCAATTCTGTGCTATTGCCTTTGGATAAAACAATACTTGTATGGCTTAGCATTAGTTCTATATTTTCTGCAGTCCCTAAGTTTAACGGAATTCCGTATACTGGTGTTTCACCCGTAATAGATTGTTTTGTCCGTACGTAAATGCAATATGATGTACCCACTGTCAATCCAGAAAATGTTAATGTTTCTTCCTGGCTGCTTACAAACGAAAGCTCACTCACATGGACATCTATCGTACCTATTGCATATTCAAAATTAGGATTATTTGCAATCGTAACACTATCCTGTTGATTCTTCAGACAAACCGGTGTCGCTGGAATGGTTCTTCCAGAACTTGCTTGTGTTTCTCCAATCAAGGACTCCTGTCCATTTTTGCGAATCAATACTTTGTAGTAATACGTTTTTCCTGTCATTCTATCCGCATCAAAATAACTTACAACATTATCTGATGCAGTATTCTGTGCTGTAATCTCCCAAAGAAGCACAAAATCTGTTTCTGCATTTTCACTCCGATACAACGCATAAGACTCTGCACCTTCCACAACGTCCCAAGAAATATGCAGTTCATTTTCACTAACTGACACAACCTCACGAATCGATATCGGTGTCAGCGGTGTCGCTATCTCAACCACATTGGATGCTTCTGCACACTGCGTATTTCCTTCTGTACTTACATTATACGCAGTCACTCTATACTGATACAACATATCATTGATTGCCGCTGCATCCTGATATTGACCAACACCTGGCAACTCTATCTTGCCAATCTGTTCAAATGTTTCTCCCTTTATGGCACGTTCTATCAGATATCCGTCTGCACCATTTCCTGGTGTCCACTGCAATTGCACAGTACCATCCACTAAAATAACAGGCGTATCCAATACCACTGCTTCTGGCATAGTACGCACAGCAATCTGTGGTGATACCAGCCCTTCTGTTTTTACACTATCTACATGAATATAGTCTGCAATACTATAATAATAGGTAACGCCCGGTTTTAATCCTGTATCCTTAAATGTTGTTACATTTTTATCTGTAACCTCTGTAATCAGTTCACCAAATTCATCTTCCACTTCGCTTCGATACAAATGATACCCTTCTGTCAAAGCGTTCATTTCCCATGAAATGGTCGTTTCTGTAGCGGAAACTACTTCTACTGATTTTAGTATGGTTGCCTTATCCAAAAGCGGAATCTCTACGGATTTTTCCTCTGTAACCACTCCTTGGACAACTTCCTCTAAAGAATTGGTGACAGTAGGAGACAACCAGTAATAATATGCTTTCCCTTTCTGAATATCTGTATCAGTATACGAAGTTTCACCTGCACTTACTGTAATATATGGTGTCTCTGGTCTCTTCTTCGTATGACTGCGATAAATTGCTACGGAATCTGCGCCTGCACCGCCACTCCAGGTCAGTGTAATACCCGTACTGTCAGTTTGGTCTGGATTTTCCAAATCAACTGTTTCTAAATTTTCAAACACAATAGGGTCCGGTACGGTTCTAAAAGTGACTGCCGGAAATGTGTAAAGTGAATTGTTATCACTGTCTCTGACTTCCAAATAATAGCTATAGTCATCTCCCACAACATAAGTTTTCTGATTCTTTGTCAGCCATTCTGACATGTCTTTTTCTATCGTAGTTGACGCATGCCCTGACCCATATCTCGTGTTGCCCACTGAAACCCATATAAAGTACCAATAAGCGCCTGGATATTCTGGACAGGAAAATTTAATTTTGTCATATTCTAGTTGTTCCAGTTTAAAATCAACGGTAATACTTCTAACTTCAGACCACTCTGTATATCTGCCATCCGATGCATATGCACGTATTCTGTACGAATATGTGTCAAAATCAAGTAATAGCACATCATCCTGATAGGACACAGCAGCACCCTCTGTTATATTTACAAGGTTCGTATAATCTGTTTCCGTCGATGATTTTCGCTGAATTTCATAGCCACTAGCGCCTTCTATTGCATTCCAAGAAAGCACGCTCTGCATATTTTTTATCATCGCATTAAAAACAGGAAACTTGATACTGTTATTTGCCTCTACCTTGACTGCATCTGACTCTTGCGTAGAACTATCAGCAAAAACAGCCTTTACTTTGTAATAATATGTAGTTCCTGCATCAATCTTATCCTGATATTTTCTATCTTTTATTGCCACATCCGCAAGTTTGATATATTCACCCTCTGCCGAATCTGCACGATATACTTCAAACGTTTCAGCACCCACACAGTAATTCCATTTCAGATTCACACTGCTTTGCGCCACAAAATTTTCTGCCGAAATTGCTTCTGCCGTAACAACAGGTACAACTGTATTTTCCGTTATATCATTTGTCAGCATATTAATACGCAGTGAAGTAGCAAAATCATCATTTGCCAGGTCATACCAATCTAGTCCTGAACCATAATTGTAGTAAACAAAGCTTTCTCCATACTCCAATTCATTGAAGGTTGTCAATGTTCCAACACTATTAGTAACACTTCTTTGTTTTGGGTCCGCTGCAACATAAGTCACTTCCGGAAAGGTAATTACAATCGATATAGCATCATCCTTCTCTACTACAACCGATGTCGGAAGATCTACGGTATAAACTCCCTGATAACTCGCCGTTCCAGTTATCGGTGTTGTTAGTAGCGCTGTACCACTTTCTGGATTTGATACGATTCCATTCTCCGTATCCGGGTTTTTATATAGTTGAATACTATATTCCGCATTTGCATCAAACAGCATAAAGGACACTGCACTTATCCGCTCCTGGTCTGATTTTTGTCCCTTGATCTGATAAACCTGCGCTACCTTTGTACCATATTCCCATGTATCACATAATGTATTGGTGTGAAAATAATTATTGTCATAATCACCTGCCAAATCTGCAATCATAACTGCAGCTGCATTACCACATCCAAGTGAAGTATCCTCATAGGAAATATAAAAATAGCCTTGTTCTCCAAAAGAAGTTCCCCAACTATTTCTTACAATCCACGCCCCATTTGCAGAAGGCGCTGTATTAAAGTTACTTGCCGAAAAATTATCATCCCATCCAACTACAGTGATAGCATGATTTGTCTGTTTACTCACAGAATTGTTATAATATGCTTTTGTTGCACTATTATAACAGGCATCATCATCATAATATGACCACATAACAATACCATATTCTTTAATCAATGCCTTAACAGCTTGAATGGATGCTTCATCATTTGCCTCTGTATTCACAAAATAGCAGTTTTTGATAATTGCATCTGCATCCTGTGCCGCTGTTCTCTCTAAATTCTCCGGTAATACTTGGGTATACTCTGTCTGATATGGGTAGGCGGTTTCCTGTGCTGCCCCTTGCCAATTCATCAAAGCTGAAGTTGACTTCATAATATTGCCGCCATTTTCCAAATAAAAGCTATCCGGTGTTGTTGTTATCGTATCTCCATTGGCATTATCTAATGCATCATTTCCTGTATGATGTGCAAAATATGCCAGATGTCTTTCTGACAAATCAATTCCATTCTGTGTCACAAGCCCCTGTTGTATCAACGAGCTTTCCATAATTCCCATTGTCGCAAATGCCCAACAGGTTCCCCATGCATATTGGTTTCTTACAGGAGGCAAAATCCCCAGCGTTCTGGAATCATAAGAAGATTCCAACGTCGCCTTGTCATCCACAAACATCTGCAGTGGTTCAGGGGTCTCGCTGTTTGGCAGTTCAAAATGCTCTATAATCGGAAGCATAGGGCGCTGCACCTCTCCTGTGTCATTATCCGAAAGCGTCTCATTCACTGATGCCACCATATTTTCTGATACCGTGGTATCTTCTGTTGATGTTTCGTTTTCTGACACCGTGTCATCTGTTGATGTTCCGTCTTCTGCTGCCGAGTCGTCCGCTGATGTTTTGTTTTCTGACGCCGCTTCGTCTGTCGGCATTTCGCCTTCTGTAGTCGGATCGTCCGCTGGCGTTTTGACTTCCGACGTCGCTTCGTCTGTCGGCATTTCGCCTTCTGTAGCCGGGTCGTCCGCTGGCGTTTTGACTTCCGACGTCGCTTCGTCTGTCGGCATTTCGCCTTCTGTAGCCAGGTTGTCCGCTGGCGTTTTGACTTCTGTTAACACTGTATTAGCATTTTCTGATATTGTTCCCTGCATTTGCGCTGCTGCAACATACATCACTGGCAATTCTGTGCTTAACATAAGCACGCTCATAAGAAACGCTATCTGTCTAATCCATTTTCTACTTTTGTGTTTTTTCCCTCTCATGTACTTCTCCTATGTTTCATTTTACTTATAACAAAAACTCTTTTTTATTATTATATCTGTTGCATATTTTGTCCGCAAGCCAAAACTCTATATTAGAAAAGAAAACCTAGCCGACTCCCTACTAAATCCACCTATTCGCTTTTTAGTAGGGGGATTTCTCACCTGTTACCCCTACCAAATTTATCTATTCGCTTTTTAGTAGGGGGATTTCTCGCCTGTTACCCCTACTAAGTCCATCTATTCGCTTTTTAGTAGGGGCGTTTCTCGCCTGTTGCCCCTACTAAATCCATCTATTCGCTTTTTAGTTGGGGCGTTTCTCGCCTGTTGCCCCTACTAAATCCACCTATTCGCTTTTTGGTTGGGGCGTTTCTCGCCTGTTGCCCCTACTAAATCCTACAATTCGCTTTTTAGTTGGGGTGTTTCTCGCCTGTTACCCCTACCAAATCCACCTATTCGCTTTTTAGTTGGGGCGTTTCTCGCCTGTTGCCCCTACTAAATCCACCTATTCGCTTTTTGGTTGGGGCGTTTCTCGCCTGTTGCCCCTACTAAATCCACCTATTCGCTTTTTAGTTGGGGCGTTTCGCATCTGTTGCCCCTACTAAATCTACCTATCCGCTTTTTAGTAGGGGTTCAGCCTATCCTTTTCTACAAACGCTACACTGTCCTTTTTCTACAAATTCTACTTGCGTTTGACAAATGTGCGTGATAGTATAGAATTATAAAAATAGATTTTTTATGCCCTGGTGCATACATATAATATAGAGTCAGCCACGGAAGGCTTGTTTTCTCTAATATGTATTTATCGTTGTGCACGCATTCAAGGAAGAAAGGAGGGGCTATTATGGCAGATACGTCTTTAATAAATGCCGTCTATAATAACTATCTAACTGTATATTCACCACGCAACGCTGTATCAAAACCAAACAAGACACAGAGTAATAAAAGTGATGCCCGTGGTATATACAATTCTATTGTAAAACTTAACAAAGAATCCCCTCTCTACATTCTGGATACAAGTAAGGAAGCGCAAAATTTTGCAATTAACATAAAAGAAGGCGCAAGGAATTTTCATAATACTGTTGCATCACTGGGTGGCATGGAAGATGACAGTCTTTTGCATAATAAAGTTGCCTACTCTTCCGACAACGCTTCGGTAAATGCCAAATACATCGGTAGCTCTACTCACTCAGAAGATGTTCCTTCTTACGAGGTAGAAATTCAGTCATTGGCACAGCCGCAGACGAATCTCGGATACTATCTTCCTGCTGATGGTCACGCATTAAAACCGAATACATATTCCTTTGACATTGCTATCAATGACCTAAATTATGAATTCCAGTACACTGTAAGTGAAGGCGATACAAATAAAGATATCCAGGAACGTCTTGCGCGTTTGGTTACCAATGCTAACATTGGACTAAAGGCTAACGTACTGGATGACGGTACTGGCAACAGTGCATTACAACTGCAGTCTAATTCTATTGGCCTTTCCGATGGCAAAGATTTCATTTTTAATGTATCGGATGATAAAACAAGCAAAACCGCTGGCTCTATCAAAGCCTTTGGTATTGGAGATATTACTACTGCTGCCTCTAATGCGCAATTTACTGTAAATGGACATGAACATACTACATTATCCAATCATTTTACATTAGAAAAAAAATATGAATTAGAATTACTAGCTCCAACTGCAGAAGATTCTCCTGTTACTATAGGACTAAAGAACGATACTGAATCACTGACAGAAAATCTAAATCTGTTAATTGGCAGCTATAATAACTTTTTAAAATCCGCTGCTGAATATATTGAATCTCAGCCAAACAGCAAACGTCTGTTACATGAGATGAAATCGGTTGCTTCTTTTCATAGCAATAGCTTAGAACCGCTCGGGCTTTCTTTACAAAGCGATGGCTCCATTGCTTTGGATGACAGTCTACTGTCCCAGACTGTAGCCGACGACAATATTTCTGAACTATATTCTTCTGTAAAGGATTTTACTACTTCAATGTTACGTAAGACTACCCAGGTATCCATCAATCCTATGGATTATGTAAACCGTAAGATTGTAGCATACAAGAATCCAGGACATAATTACGCAAATCCTTATATAACTAGCGCTTATACCGGTATGATGTTTAATAGCTACTGTTAATACAACAGTAGCTATTTTTACAATAAGCGTATATACTTTGCGCAAAAACGTAACATACTTTGCCACAACAGCAACATACTTTGCCACAAACGTAACATACTTTGTCACAAACGCAACATACTTTGCCACAAACGTAACATACTTCGCCACAAACGTAACATACGCTTTTGATTGCATGCAACCTTCAAAGTACTGTTTAAATATTACAGAAAACAGCAGCATATGTACAGCGTGACGATAATCTACTTTTGGTGTTTTCTAAATGAGGCTTACGACATCTTCGATTGTTCTACCCTTCACAAAAGAGGCTTCGCCTCTAGGAGTGTTCCCTGCAGAACTTGATGTCTCTGTGCTTCATTTAGAAAATGCACAAAATGGTTAAACGTCACATCTATACGTATGCTGCTATTTTCTGTAATATGAGTTTTGCGAGACGGTTGCAATAAAAACCATCCAAATCAGGTGCATAGAAATTAATGAAATATTATTTATAACGGAATATTACCATGTTTCTTATATGGAACATCGACTTTTTTGGTCTTTAATGCACGTAACGCTTTCAGTATGCAAGCACGTGTTTCTTCCGGCTTAATAACCTCATTTACATATCCTCTGGAAGCTGCAACATAAGGATTTAGGAATCTGTCCTCATATTCCTTTTTACACTGCGCACGCATTGCTTCTGGATCATCAGACTCTTTGATTTTTCTCTTGAATGCAATGTTAACTGCACCTTCGGCACCCATAACTGCAATTTCTGCGATTGGCCAAGCGTATACCATGTCTGCACCCATTTCTTTAGAGTTCATTGCAATATAAGCACCACCATATGCCTTTCTCATGATGACAGAAATCTTTGGCACAGTAGCCTCTGAATATGCATATAAAACTTTAGCACCATGACGAATAATCCCATTGTGTTCCTGCGCTGTTCCCGGCAGGAAGGCAGGTACATCAACCAATGTAACAAGTGGAATATTGAAGCAGTCATTAAAGCGGATAAATCTAGCAATCTTATCAGATGCATGGTAATCCAATGAACCGCCCATATGATTTGGCTGATTCGCAATAAAACCTACACTTTGTCCATTCATACGTCCCCAACCTACAACCGCATTGGGTGCAAATTCTTTCTGTACTTCAAAGAAGCTACCTTCATCTACAATACAATCAATAACTTCTTTAACATTATAAGAGCGTCTAGAGTTATCTGGCACAATGTCCTGAAGTTTTTGACATCTATTCTCTATATTGCTTGTAGTCACAAACTGTTTTCCAAGATTACCCACTTTATTCATCATCTTGTTTACAGCAAATAAAAGTGACTGTTTTTCATCAATTCCCTTCACAACTGGAGCAGTATCTTGATTGCTGCTTGGCAAATAAGACAGTAACTTACGTACTCCCATCAGACACTCACCTTCACTGTCGTAAGTAAAGTGAGAAACGCCACTCTTCTTGGCGTGAACTGCTGCACCGCCCAATTCTTCTACAGACACTTCTTCATTAATAACGGTTTTTACTACATTTGGTCCTGTAATAAACATCTTAGAAATGTCTTTTACCATAAAAATAAAGTCACAAATTGCTGGCGCATAGCACGCACCACCAGAGCATGGACCCAAAATAACTGCAATCTGTGGTATCACACCTGATGCTTTTGTATGACGTAAAAACATACCACTATAGCCGCTCAAAGAAGAAATACCTTCTTCAATTCTTGCTCCACCACTATCATTAATACAGATAAGAGGTGCTTTCATATCCATTGCCATATCCTGAATTCTACAGATTTTATAAGAATGATATTCTCCCAAAGTACCACCAATAACCGTAAAGTCTTCACTGGCAACAAAAACAAGGCGGCCATCAATCTCACCATATCCAGTCACCACACCATCACCCGGTACTCTTTTCTTATCCAAATCAAAATCGTCAATTCTAGATTCAATAAATCCATCTACTTCTACAAATGTTCCTTTGTCTAACAGAATCTCAATTCGTTCTCTAGCTGTTAATTTTCCTGTTTTATGCTGTTTCTCAATTTTAGATTTTCCACCACCAAGCAGTGCTTTTGCGCGTCTTTCGTCTAACTCTTTATTCGCTGCATCCCAATTCATTGTTTTCTTCCTTTCAAAATTGTTGTTGGATTGGTTTCAATATGTTTGTTACTTCATTTGTATTACTTAATCACTTAATTTCATAATTTGAAATTCATTATATTTGAATGTCATTATATTTGCATTTCTAATATTTTGATATTCAAACTATTCTTCTATATTATAGCATGATTTTTCAAACGCGCAAGTAGTTTTCATATTTTCTTTCAGATAAATATAAAATAATTATAAAATTATAACATTTGGTAAAACAGGCATTATCCGACTATTATACGCATTCTTCCCGCTTTGGCTCGCATTAGTTAACATAAAAAAAGAAGCCTGGCACTCATTGATATGCCCCGTCTACTTAACAGGGGGGCATATCATCGTACCATCAGCTCCATATTATATTAACTATTTTGACATTCCTCAAAGCGTTTCATAGGATATTCATTGCCATATTTAATATTCAAAATTGGTTCTGTTTCATTTGCCGCATTAAAAAACCACATTGCTGCTTCTGCCATTTCGCCATGCGCCGCATAATATTCGCCTAACTCACAGCAGATTTCAGAACAGCCATCACTCGCAATACATTTTGTTGTATTTTTAAAAAAAGTGTGAACATCACCACGCACCCTTGCACATCTTGCAAGTACACAGAACGCTTCCTTTAACTCATCCAACGTCCTATTTGTATCTGCAATTGTCTGCATAAATACTGGCTCTGCTTCCAGGAAATCTTTCTCTCTGCCTGCAATAAACAATTCTCGCGCATACATATTATGAAGCTTTGCGGACAATCTTTGACCCGCTTCATGAATCCGCAGGAAAGCTTGGAAATCTCTGCCTGCATGATTATTTGATGGCTTATGACAAATCACAATATCACTGTCGTAAATTAAAGGTTCTAACCTCACCGTCTCATGAATTGGCTCAATCCATACAAATTCGCGCAGGCGCTTAAACAATTTCGGACGATATTCTTCATCAAAATTATAAGTTGTATTGAATTCCATCTGATTACTGTATTTCATCTGGACAATTTCAATTTCAGGAAGCAGTGTTTGTTTTAGCTGCAGGAAACGCTCTCTATTTGCCGCATCTAACACTTCATCTGCATCTGCACAGTAAATATATTCTTTCGTTGCTTTCGAAAAAGAAAAATTCCTTGCTGCAGAAAAATCATGTACCCAAACAAAATCATATACCTTGTCCGTATATCTGGATGCAATCTCTTTCGTCGCATCCGTAGAACCTGTATCTACAATAATAATCTCATCCATTAGGTCAGCAATAGAATCTAAACATCTTTGCAAAACTGCTTCTTCGTTTTTCACAATCAAACATAATGAAATCGTAATCATATGCCACGCCTCCCAGCATTTCTCTTACTACTTTATCTCAAGTTAGAGTCCACATGTAAACAGTAGCCCTTTTTCTGCATAACAGCCACTACTTCTTTTACGTATTCCTGACAATGTTCTAAAGTATCTGCCTCAACCATAACACGAAGCACTGGCTCTGTACCGCTTTCTCTTACAATGATTCTGCCATCACCTGCAAGACGTTTTTCTATCTCGCTTATCTTAGCCTGTACATCCACATCATTTCTAGCTTCCGGCTTAGATGCCACCTTTACATTTTCCTGATATTGTGGATATACCACCATACCTTCTGCAAGTTTAGAAAGGGATTGCTTTTTCTCCAGCATGACTTCCATCAGTTTCAGTGCCGTTAAAATACCATCTCCTGTAGAAGCATATTTACTAAAAATAATGTGACCTGTTCTTTCGCCCCCAAGACAATGTCCATTGTTTTGCATATTCTCATATACAAATCTGTCACCAACATCTGTTTTTTCGTAGGCAATTCCTTCTTTTTCCAGCGCTTTGAACAAACCAAGATTCGACATGACTGTAGCAACTACAGTATTTGTCTCAAGTTCACCTGTTTCTTTCATATATTTGCCACAGATGTACATAATCTTATCGCCATCTACAATCTCACCATTTTCATCTACGGCAAAGCATCTGTCTGCGTCACCATCAAAAGCAAACGCTACATCAAGCTGTTTTTCTTTTACCAGTTCCTGCAATGCCCCAATATGGGTAGAACCACAGTTTTCATTAATGTTCGTTCCGTTTGGTTCATCACCGATTACAAATGTTTTGGCACCCAATGTATCGAACAATGGTTTTGCAATCTGCCATGCGCTACCATTTGCTACATCCAGACCAACTCTGATGTCTTTAAAGGAACGCGTTGCAAGAGAAATCAAGTGACCTATATAACGATTTCGTCCAAGAACGTAGTCTACAGTACGTCCAATCTTATCTCCAGTCATGAGCGGTAAATCGTCCTCTTCACTGTCTAGATATGCTTCAATTCCAGCCGTTACGTTGTCATTTAATTTCTCACCATTTTCATTCATAATCTTGATTCCATTGTCATAAAACGGATTATGACTGGCAGAAATCATAATTCCACAATCAAAATTCTCTGTTCTCACAACATATGCAACACTTGGTGTTGTCGTTACGTGTAACAGATATGCGTCAGCACCGGATGCCGTAAGTCCGGCAACCAGTGCATATTCAAACATATAACTGCTTCTTCTTGTGTCTTTACCTATAACAACTCTGCAGGCATGATCTTTTGCGAAATAATGCCCCAGATAACGACCTATTTTAAATGCATGCATAACGGTGAGATTTTTATTTGCTTCTCCACGAAAACCATCTGTTCCAAAATATTTTCCCATATATTTATACCTCTCTGTCACTCACGATTACCTCTGGTACTTTTATTCCTTTACCACGACATCAATTGTCATTGGAACTGGTGTACCATGCGGATTTCCCTCTACAGCTTGCGCACCTCTCAGATACAAATCTACTGTAATCTGGTAAGTACCAGCTTTCAGTGTTTTGTCTTTTAAAGTCACAAACAAATAACCGTTACTTGACTGCACTCCAAATCCATCCGGCAAGTCAACTGCTGTTATCTTATTTACTCTGGCACCTTCTGTTATATCAGCATTAAAGTTATAATTTACCGTCTGACTCGCTGCTGATTTATAAATTGTCTTTGTCTTTGGTATGCCAATCACTGGTGTACTCTGGGTTGGCGTAAAGGAAATGGCTTTTGTCAACACAGTTCCATCATCTAGCGTGACTTTTATCATTCCCGTTGTCTTTGCCGCCTTAATTGCTGCACTGCTTTTTGCATACAGCATAAATGTATTCTCTTTCTGAATGCAGAAATATTTTGATGCAAAATCATCTGTACCAGAATTTTGTAATTCAATTTTGGCAATGGCACTGTTTGCATTTTTCACAGTTACAGTCCCCTTTAATGTCGAAGTATTTCTATTGATAATATCCAGATTGCCTGACATCTTTACCGTTACGGAAGGTGTCGTTTTCTTCACTGAAATTTTCACCTTGGCAGTGGTAAGCGGTTTGGCTAACACTGCGTCATAAGCTACATCCCACAAATCAGTCATAGCAAAAGAATAGTTGCCAGTTGTTAATGCGGCTTCACTGCCCTCTTTTAAGGAAATTCTTAATTTACCAGCTTTATATTCTGCCTTGAAAACATCTGCACATCTAACTGCCGCTGCACCTTTTCCTTTTGTGTAAGTAGCAGGAATTGTCCATTCTCCTTCTCGCAAAGCAATATTATCAAGACTTACCTTTACATCCGTCTCTACATAAGTTTCCATGATACTCTCATGTCTATTTAACGTTAATGCAGACTTGGCAAATGTAATCTTAGGTACACTATTACCGTCATATGCTTTAACAGAAACTGTCAATTCTACTGGTTCACGCCATTCTGGTTTCTTCACAGTAATTTTCTGTTTTAATGCAATCCCCTGTCTGCGAAGATACATATTGGCATCTTTTAATACAACTCTCAATGTACCATCTGCGCATACTTCTACTGTGTAAGGAGATGTACTTTCTGTTCCTGCTTTTAGTGCCGCTTCATAATCTTTGTGTACGTTTTTCTTCGCATCCACCAGAGTGATATAAGCTTCACTTCCATGTGCAAGATGAATTGCTGGAACAGACTTCTGCTTTACTACAGGTTTGGTCAACTTCGTTGCTACTGTCAGTGTAACCGTAACAGGCTTCTCATACCCTTCTAATGTAACATCAATCCTGCCGGAAGTAGATTTTTTATTCCAGGAGGCAAATTTTTCATCCTTTAATCTTACATACCATGCATCATTACTCTGGTATATCTCAACATCCTGTGCAAACGCATAGCCTGTCTGCGCCTTGACGCCAATGACTTTCAACTCTTTATCTATTGGCAGTTTTGCAGCATCGCCCTGAATAAAAGTATTCAAGGAAACTTTGATATTCTGCAGTTTTGGCATAGTATCTGTGATTGTATACGTTGTTGTAATCTGTTTTGTTACATCACCACCAGAGCCTATACCACTGCCCGATTCTTCTTCCAATGCTGTTCTTGTCACATTCAATATAACTTCATATGTTCCTGGCACCGCATTTGCTAATACGGAATTGTCCATAACAAGTTTATATTCATTGTTGCCCTGATAAGACACAACAAAATATTCTCTAGACAATGTTTTTATTTCTGTTTCCTGTGTCGCGACATTCATAACACCAATTTTTGCCTGATCTACAGAAACACCATCTGTCTTTATCGAGGTTCCATTTGCACCAAGTAAAATAAAGTTTGTCTGTGCCGCTACACCTACACCATTGCCCACTGACATCTGACTACCATTTTTATGAATCACACCAAGTCCTTTAGATGCCAGAATCGGCATGCCATCATAAGCACCAAAGGATACTTTTCTTGTTATCTTTTTCTGATCTTTGGCTGTTACTGCCAGTGCAAATTTGCCTGGTTTTTTCAAACGAACTACAAGTTCATACGTATAACGCTTATTGTCATCTCCTGTAAATGTCTTGATACTAGAACTCTTTATATCGGCAATATCAGTATCAGAAATTGCAAAAGATATCTGCGGATTTTCCATCCGCTTTCCAGCTGCATCATATGCGTTAATTCTAACAACAAACTCTTGTCCGTTCTCCCATTTCATCGTTGTTCCATCTATCAATGGTTTACCACTGATGTTGCCAATATCTGCATCTGCCGCTGCCTTTGTATGATAATAAGCAATATCAATCCGCTCTATCTGATTATTCATACACAGCATAACTTCTGTCTGCGCAAAACGCTTGTCCGGATCATCCTTGAGTGTAGCTGTGATAATTGCAGTACAATTTTCTTCATTGATTTGCGCTTTTGGATTTGCATATGCAACACCTTTCTCATCCACATAAACAAGTGCTGGATTTGAACTTTTATAGGTAAACAGCGAAGAATCAATGACTTTTTTCTGTGTCTTAGCATCTACAAATTGCAATACTGCTTTGTCATTCGCATCATACTGTGCTTGCTGTAACAAATATACACTTTCTTTTGCAATAATTGTGCCTTTTTCTACCGGATAAACGGTTACTTTGCACGTTGCGGTAATTGCATTGTCTGCACATACTGTAAGAGTCACCGTTCCGTACTTATGTGCACGCAAAACAACTTCACCGTTTACCACTCCCGTTACTTCTGCAACCTCTGCATTGGAGCTAGTTGCTGTATATATAATATCTGTACTTCCTTTTACAAGTGTTGCTGTAAAAGGAATTGTATGTTCTTTTAAACCTACCAGCGCCTTTGATGCACTATTAAATTTAAGTTTACTTACTTTTTTCGGCTGCACCTGCACTATAACACTCTTGGTAAGTGCAGCTTCTTTTTCATTATATGCTGTACTCTTACACAGAATCGTAGCCTGCATACCAACAGTAGCTGCTTTTTTTATAGATACTGTACCATTTTTAACAGCAAAGTAGTCAGTTGTATTACCTTCGATTCGTTTACCGCTGGCATCTCTTACTTCTGACACAGTCCATGCGACACCTTGCTGATTTTTTGCTGTCGCCGCTGGCACAAGTGTTGGTTTTAGTTTTAACGTTGCTTTGCCAGATGCTGCTTTACTTACTCCATATACCGCTCTGTCAAATACAATTTCTGTCGGACGCTGCTCCACTGTAATGGTAAATGTTGCAGTTTTATTACTTCCATCCAGGGCACACGCAGTAATCACCGCAGTACCACCTTTTAACGCTTTGACTTTACCATCTGCACTGATCGATACTACTTTTTCATTGGAAGTCACATACCCAACAGAGATTTGCTCAAGGCTTAACTCATATCCTTCCATATCCAGTGCTTTCAGCCCTAATGTCTGCTCGGTTCCTGACAGCATCTTAGCTGTACCCTGTAATTGTAACGTCTCTATTTTCTGGAGTGCAGATACAACATGCACTGTAATCACTCTTCTTGCACTGACAACAGAAATGTTTCTACCTGATGCTGCCGCATAAGAATCACCTGCTTCGATGATAAGGGATGCCGTCTCTCCTACTTTATTTGCTGTAAAACGAATAACACCTTCTGTCCCTGTCTGTTCGCAGGATGCGCTAAGCGTTTTACTTGGTTCCACTGTCACTTTTGTATTTGTAAGGCACTCTTTGGTTGCTTCTTCTGGCAACACAGAAAATGGCAGTACGGTTTCAGTTCCCTGTAAAACAGTCAGACTATCCCCGGCTAACATCGGAAGTTCAATTGTTTCTACCAGTCTTCTTACTTCTACAGACATCATATCCGTACTTCCACTTGCTCGGTTTAATGCAGTGATGGTTGCCTTGCCAGGATTCTTCGCTGTTACAATTCCTGTTGCATCAACTGTTGCTATTTCTGTATCTGACGAATAATATTCATATGCTAACCCGGCATCCTCCATTATAATCTGATGCGTTCTATTGATATTTGCCTGATCTATCGTAGATGCTAATTTGTCTGTATTACAGTAAAGTACGACATTTTCTTCATTAGATATATATGCCTGATAAGAAGCTCTTGCTACTACAACATTGATACTGTCAGAAATCCCATTATCTGCAGTTGCTGTAATGACTGCACTTCCCACACCTTTTGCGTTTACGGTTACAACACCTTCTGTTTCTGTTACAGTTGCAACAGACGAATTTGAACTAGTCCAAGACACAGTCTGATTCGTTGCATTTGTTGGATATACTTTCGCACTAATGATTGCGCTTGATGCCGCATTTGCCTCTAATTGTAAATTCAATGCACCATTTGCTGTATCGCTCTCATGATCTTCTAACACTGCTTTATCAATCACTACCTCGTTTACTGGTATCAAATCGGTGTTATCATCATTTGTTTCTACAACAACACATACTTTTAACACAGCCGTTTTACCGCCTGCCTGTACAATAATCTCTGTCTCGCCTAACACACCCTTAGATGCTACTGTCAGAACATTTCCCATTACAGAACAATCTACAAGTGTACTGTCTTTGACTTCATAAGTTATCAGTCTATCTGTTGTATCCTCTGGCGCTAAAGCAATCTCTATGCTCTTGCTTCCATTTTCTGCCGCCAACTCTATTGTATCTGTGCTCAGCGACATACCGGTAAGTGGAACCGAAACAGTAACTTTACATGTTACTATTTTATCTGCCATTTTTGCCGTAATATCTGCCACTCCACCTGTAAGTGCTGTAATGGTTATGGTCTCCGTTGTCCCTTCCATTGGGGTAATTGCCACCACATCTGGATGACTGCTTGTCCATTCTACTGTCTTATCCTCCGTTGTATCTTCTGGAAGGTACGAAACAGTTAAGGTATCTTCTACCCCTTTTAACATTGTAAGTTCCGTTTTGTCTAATGTAACCGCATCCAATGGTATTCCAACTGTCACATCACATACTGCAGTTTTTTCCCCTACCATTGCCGTAATCGTTGCAGTCCCTACGCCTACAGCTGTAATAACACCTTCCGCCGGCGCGCCGTCTTTGGCAGCTACTGTTACGACTGCCGCATTCGAGGTCTGCCACGTTACCTTCTTATCTTCTGTTGTATTGTCAGGTGTATATAACACTGTAATATCTGCTGTTGTTCCCTTTGCCATATCCAGTTTCGCTTGTGAAAGTGCAATACTTTCTAACGCGATTGTCTCTGGTGTATTTCCTGAAACAGTCGAATTGTTGTTTGAAACAGAAGATGTTTCCGCAACATTATCAGAAATAACTGGCATTTCTAATGTATTGTCAGAAGTTGTACTGTTATCTAGCGCTACAACGGCTTCTGCTTCCGTCTGCGTATCACTCTCATCTTCGATTATAATTTCCTCTGACTGTATCGCAGTTTCATCATCTGTTACACTTTCTATCTGTATATTTTCCACAGCAAAAGCAGGCACTCCGCTCTCTACAAACAGCATGCCTGCCATCATAATTCCTAACACTCTGCGCAATAACTGACGCTTCATTTTAAATCCCTCCTAAAATTGTGTAGCCCAATATATATACAAAAATGTACACTCTTCCATACTACATATAGTATATATTGTACTTTATTCTGACACAATAGTAAAGGAATTAAAGAAAATTTAAGATATCTATTTTATCTATCCCACCCATCAATAAGAAAACTCTGTCTGCTTCCTGCGGCTTCATTTACAACAAAGAGATTTTTTCCAGCAAACACTATATCTCTAACAACACGAGCATCCGGATGATGGTATCTATACTCATATCCACATGTTACAACAAAGTATTCACATAAATCCTTTAAATTCACATGATAATTATTTGCTGAACCATGATGTGGCAATTGTACACACCCGATATGGATTTTATATTTGTCTATAAAATTCTGTAATTCTCTCCATGCAGCACTTTCTTTCACCTCGTAATCTCCCAGATACAAACAGCCTGCTTCCATTTCCTCACAAGTTCCTGGGAATAAAAAATATCTACAGCTTTTGCATAAATAGTTACAACATCGTCTGCTCAAATCTATTGGATATGCCCATATATCCGTTTCACGAGTTGCGTGAAGCGGTCCTGAATACACTACCATTGTGTGATTATTTAAATTTGCTTTTCCATCCAATTCATTTTTATAAAGCTCCTTCAAGACAGTTTTATTGGTTTGATAAAGATTTATAACTTCTTCACTGCTCTTTGGAAATGCAAGTCCCTTTTTAGCGAGCAATGCTTTCATCTGCGCAATTCGTGCGTTTGTCCTAAAATGATGGGGTACATAGACCCAATTTCCGCTAGAAATTGGAAATATGAGTTCCGTTCCTGATGAAATTATCACTTCATCCGTTTCCGAAACACCAATGGAGTCCATAGAAACTGTGTAGTGTTCAGGTAACCTATCCCCTGCTTCATCAGCTGTTACAAAAACAATTTTCGTATCTTCACTAAGTTTTGCAATTGTTTCTAAAGGACTTTCTATCAACTTCCATACAAAGCTATCGATACCTGTGTGTAATGCACATAACAATAAAGCTAATATTGTATCTTCTTCATTCAGATATGGTAAAAACAATTTCTTTACATTGCAACGCTTTAATAAATAATCCAGTCCATTACAGTGATCGACATGAAGATGCGAGATAAAAACTGCTGCTATCACCTCGTCTTCTTCAAATTGAGAGTTAATTTCTCTTTCTAGGTGTATTAGCTTACTTGATGTTCCACAATCATAGACTACGTTTCCAGTATTTTCAAAGCATTCTGTATAAAATGCTCCTTGTCCAACGGCATTAAAAGTTCTTATCATCTGCATCATTCATTCCCTCATCTTTTGTTTATTTAAACTACATATTACATACATAGTTTTATATATTGTATTATGTTTTTATAGGATAAATGTCCTATGACAGGACATGAAAATTAAAAACGCTTACTTGCCGGGAATGGACAGGATATATTATCTCTGTATTAGTCTAGCATTTGCATTACCAGTATAACTGCATATATTCCTCTGCTTCGTTTTCTGTGATAGAAAACTTTTCTATCAACATGTTCTTTATGACTTCGCAGGAAGCACCTAGGCTTTTGCATGCTTCTATCAAGGATTTAATTCCCTGTTGTATGCCTTGCTGTATACCTTCGCTTCTGCTTGCATCCAATTCGTCCTTCATAAGTTCTAGCAATGCTTCACACATACCCTTTACCTCCTCCATTTTCTCGATGTTTGCACGTACTATGATATCCATAACTGACATATATAGCTTCTCATCTTTATGTTTGTCATACTCTGTAAACAATTCTTCTACTGTCGCTTTTTCTCTGATATCATTTGTCAGATTCCGTAACCAGAAGTTATCTTTTTCTGTTAGTTCTGATGTCAGTATCATCTGCACTGGAAAAGT
>JAFUQM010000071.1 GCA_017472325.1 Lachnospiraceae bacterium | reverse complement strand
GTACCGGTTCGAAAAGAATTTGGAAATATTGAATATAGAGTAAAAGAACTGGCAAGGGACGTACTGATTACGACTGGCGGTGCGGATATGTACAATGCGACAGAGCATATTCTGAGTAAATTGTTGGAGAAATCTGACAGAAATCCTTTTTTGCGTTACCGGGTTGTGAGTGGTGCATATAATGAGCATATCGAGAAACTTAGGAATATTGCGAAGACGAACAATAACGTGTATCTGTATGAAAATGTTCCTGATATGTGGAATTTGATAAAAAGGTGTGATATTGCCATTTCGGCAGCAGGAAGCACAATGTATGAGCTGGCAACGATTGGAGTGCCTACGGTATGTTTTTACTTTGTGGAAAATCAAAGGCAAATTGCAAAGGCATGTGAAGTTTTTGCAAAAAATGCTGGAAACTATGTGCTGTCTTCCGAGCAGACGGTAGATAAAATTGTAGATTATGTGTGGGAATACAATCATTCCTACTGTGATAGGGAAATTGCGTATGAGAAAACACAACAGATGGAATTGGAAAATGGTGTATTCAGGCTCGCGGAGGAATTGAAAAACTATGGAATTACAGCAAAGCCGAGAGAAACATGGGAAATTTCATAAAAGACAGGCAAACTTTGAGCTGCTGCGTATTATGGCAATGATGATGGTTGTCACGCTGCATTACTTATCCAAAGGTGGTCTTCTGACAGGATTTGAGGAAGAATGGTACGCAGGTACGTATGCTGCATGGCTTTTGGAAGGTTTTTGTGCTTCTGGTGTCAATGTTTTTGTGCTCCTAAGCGGATATTTTCTTGTGGAAGCAGGCTATAAATGGAGAAAAATTCTCACTTTGTGGTTGCAGGTCTGGTTCTATTCGGTTGGTGTTTTGGTCGTATTGGTGCTTGCTGGTGTATTGCAGCTATCTGATATGACAATTTATAATCTTTTGGATTTTGTATTTCCGATACAGACAGAACATTATTGGTTTGCGACAGCCTATGTGTTTATGTATTTATTTTCTCCGATGTTAAATGCTGGCATGAAAGCAATGACACAGAAGCAGCATAAAATGATTGTGTTGGCATTGATTGCAGTATTTTCTATGATAAAATCAGTGGTTCCGTTCAATCTTAATATGGATCGTTATGGTTATGATGTTATTTGGTTTCTGTGCTTGTATCTGATAGCAGGATATATTAGATTATATGGAATTCCTTTCTTTACACAACCAACGAATGTAAGTGCAGATTGTGATGATACAGCAATTCGAAGAAAAATGTTTGGAAAGAGCGTATTAACTTATATTGTGGCAACGCTTGCCATGTTTGCAGTACTCATGGCGGTTGGTACGTTTTATAGATTGACAGGGAAACTGGCGGACTTTGTAACAAAGTCATACCAGTATAACCATATATTGAATCTTGCAGCATCAGTTGCGTTGTTCTATGCCTTTTACCATATTAGGGTGAAAGGGAAACTGGCGGATATGGTATGTACAGTATCGCCATATGTATTTGGTGTATATTTATTGCATGAGCATATCGGACTTAGATATTTGTGGCCACAGTGGTTTGCGGTTCATGAATACGGGCAGAGTTTTTTGTTTCTGCCACATCTGATTGTGACAGTGCTCGTGATTTTTGCTGCAGGGATTTTAGTGGATTATGTACGAAGCCTGCTGTTTTATGGTGTGGAAACAGGCATTATGTGCTTGTGTCAGAAAAAAGAGTAAATTGTGAATAACAACTTTGTAGTGTGAAAGATAAAAGAAGGATAGGAGTTAGCGATTGATGATTAACAGACAGAAATGGATGACAATTTTATATCGTGTTGTTTTTCCGGTAATATTGCTGTTATATCCGCTGATACAGATAAATCAAGGTGTAGACGTCACGGATACCGGCTATAATCTTGGTGGATTTTTTTATAAAGGACAGATTGGTGAACGGTGGCTCTTGTTGTCGACTTACCTTGCCAATACAACAGGAGGATTATTATGTAAACTTCCGATGGGAGATACGTTGATGGGTATGAACCTGTATACAAGCCTGATTGTTAGTCTGGCAGCACTGCTTGTATATTATGTATTTTCTAAAAAACTACCTGCATGGATTGTATTTATAGGAGAAATGCTTGCAATTGGACTGGCATGGTGTCCAACTGTTATCTTATACAACTATCTGACCTATTTGTTTTTCTTAATCGTAACGTTATGTTTATATCAGGCGCTTACGACGAATAAACAGGTATGGTTTATTGTAGCCGGTATGATTTTGGGATTGAATGTGTTTGTAAGGTTCCCCAATATTGCAGAGGCGGCGCTCATTCTCGCAGTATGGTATTATGGTTTCTTGCAAAAGAAAAGGTTCGGAGATGTTGTACGAGAAACAGGCTTGTGCATACTTGGATTTGTGTTAGGTTTTGGCGCAATGTTTGCTGTGATGTCAGTACAGTTTGGTGTGTCTGCTTATGCAGATATGTTATATTCGCTCTTTGTACTTGGTAGTGAGAGTGGTGGTGGTCATTCAATTGGAAGTATGCTTTGGATGATTATAAGGTCTTATGGCAAGGCACTTGGATGGGCGGCATATCTGATTGGATTTGCGCTGGTAGGTATGATTTTCTTTGTGGTATTGGAGAAAGTTGTTGCGCTACAAAAATGGTATCGCAAAGAATTTACAAGCATATGTCGGATGATATACATCGTAGGAATCTGCGTATTGTTCCGTTTGCTGTATGCAAGGGGAATGTTTGGTTTAGACTATTATGTGGATGGGGCGATTTTTCAATGGACCGCAGTTTTTCTATTGATATCGATTGTATTTGCTATCTGTGTGATTGTGCATAAGAGACCATTATCAGATAAAGTGGTAGATGATAAACGGCAGTTCTGCATGAGAGTCGAAGAAGAGAAGCTGTATGCGGTGTTAGTTTTAATTGTGATAGCAATTACACCACTTGGAAGTGATAATCACATTTATACAAATATTAATAATATGTTTATTGTGGCACCATTTACTTTGTTTGAAGTGTTTACGTATATTAGAAGTGGAAAGGTGCAAAAGAATACAGCAACAACGAAGAAGAGTGCAAATGGTATCTGGAATGTATGGACGTATCCTGTCAAGGCGGTGCTTGCTATGAGTGTCCTTATGTTGCTCGTGCAGAGTGTTGGTTTTGGTGTATATTATGTATTCCGGGATGGCAGTGTTTCCGTGCCAAGAGATACGAAAATTACAGCAAATGATACATTACGTGGTATGTATACAAGCAGGGAAAATGCTGAGACAATAGAAGAGTTGACATTATTTTGTAAAGAAAATGGGCTGATAGGAAAAGAAGTTATTTTATATGGCGGATCTGCAATGGCAGAGGGAATTCCAGGATTGTCTTATTATCTGAAAATGCCAGTGGCAATATCAAATTCGTGGCCAGAATTAGAGTCTTATCCATATGCAACAATGGAGCGCGAAGTAGAAGCATTGCTGGCAGATGTGGATAAGAAGCCAGTGCTTCTTGTCAGTACAAAGGTGGCAGCGTGGCTTTTGGAAGATGTACAGGCTATGAATGGGCTAGGTGTAGATATAGAGCGTTATAATCAGGATAAGAAATTGCAATTGATTCGCAGACTGGTACAGGAAAAGGGGTATCAGGAAACATTTGTGAATGCTAAATATGTGATATATGAGTAATACAGAAGTGGAGAGGCAGAGGGAAAATGATTACATTCAATGTACCCCCATTTACTGGGAAAGAATTTGAATACATGAAGGAAGCAGTGGATAGTCTGAAGATATGTGGTGACGGCATGTTTACCAAAAAGTGCCACGCATGGTTGGAGGAGAGAACAGGAACAGCCAAAAGTCTTCTGACCACATCTTGTACACATGCTTTAGAGCTTGCAGCATTGCTTGCAGACATTAAGCCTGGTGATGAAGTAATTATGCCGGCGTATACATTTGTATCAACAGCAGATGCGTTTGTACTAAGAGGAGCAACGATTGTATTTGTGGATATTCGTCCGGATACTATGAATATAGATGAAAATTTAATCGAAGCAGCAATTACAGAAAAGACAAGAGCAATTGTACCAGTGCATTACGCAGGGGTTGCCTGTGAAATGGATAAGATTATGGAGATTGCAAAGAAATACAATTTATTTGTTATTGAAGACGCAGCACAGGGAATTATGTCAACCTATAAAGGGAAAGCACTTGGCGCAATTGGTGATTTTGGCTGCTTTAGTTTTCATGAAACGAAGAATTATAGCATGGGTGAGGGCGGTGCTATCTTAATCCGTGATGAGAAATATATTGAAGATGCAGAGATTATCCGTGAAAAAGGTACAAATCGCAGTAAATATTTCAGAGGACAGATTGATAAATATACATGGATGAACTATGGTTCATCTTATCTTCCGAGTGACTTGAATGCGGCGTATCTGTATGCACAGTTAGAGTTAGCAGATGAGATGAATGCTGCACGTCTTCATGCATGGAATCTTTACTATGAGGATTTAAAAGAATTACAGGAAGCTGGCAAGCTGGAACTTCCATTTGTGCCAGAGCATTGTGTACAGAATGGTCATATGTTCTATATCAAAGCCAAAGATTTGGACGAACGTACAAAGTTGATTGACTTTTTAAAGGAGAATGACATTCTCTCCGTATTTCATTACATTCCACTTCATACCGCACCAGCAGGACAGAAGTTTGGAAGATTTCATGGAATAGATAACTATACAACAAAAGAAAGTGAAAGACTCTGCAGACTCCCGATGTTCTATGGACTAAAGGAGGAACAGGTACATTATATTACAGATAAAGTAAAGGAATTCTATGCAGTTACGAAATAAGCTGAAAGAAAAAGAAAATTATATATTAGCATTTCTGTTTGTTATTCTGGGTGCAGTCATTGCAGCTGTTTGCTTTGACTTCTATTATGATTTGAATGATGACAGCGCCATTAAGGATATTCTCTCTGGCGTTTATACAGGAACACCAGATGGACATAATATTCAGATGTTGTACGGATTTTCTGTACTTCTGGCATTGCCATACAGACTACTACGGAATGTTCCGTGGTTTGGTATATTTTTATGTGGTTGCAATTTTGGGTGTTTTTATCTGATTGCGCTGAGAAGTCTGCGCTTTTGCAAACAACGATTTGCAAAAATTGCAATGCTTACAATAGAAGCAATCATGATTACTGCACTCTATCTTTGGGAAGTGGTTTTTGTACAATATACAGTTATCAGTGGATTGCTTGCTGTGACGGCGGTATTTTTGTTTTATACAACAGATAGTCATGTTGTGTGGAAACAGTATGTAAAACAAAATATCATCAGTATTCTGCTTGTTCTGATATCGTTTGCAGTCAGGACAGAGATGCTTTTGTTATTATTTCCATTGATTTGTCTGGCAGGATTGTTTAAATGGGCTGAAGAAGAGAAAATTCTTCAGAAAGATAATTTTCTAAAATACGGTACGGTGCTTGGCGCGATGCTTGCAGGCATGCTTTTGTTACTTGTATCAGACAGTATGGCGTATCGAAGTGAAGAATGGAAAAGTTTTAGAAGCTATTTTGATGAGCGTACAACGGTGTATGATTTTACCGGTATTCCTGCATATGAAGGGAATGAACCGTTTTATGAAGCGGCGGGGATTGCTCCAGAACAAAAGGTATTGTTAGATAATTATAATTTTGGTGTAGATGAGCGGATAGACAGTGAATTTATGGGTAAGGTTGCTGAGTATGCTACAGAAAAACGTGCATTAGAAAAGCCGTTTACAACCAGATTAAAAGATACACTTTATCTATATCGTTATCGTTTGCAGAATGAAACAGCAAAGGACTATCCGTGGAATTTGTTTGTTATCATAGCGTATCTGCTTGTGATTGTAATAGCGCTGACAAAACGCAATAAGAGCTATTTGTGGAAATTGCCATTGTTGATTGGATTTAGAAGTGCGTTATGGTTCTTTCTTTTATATAGGGAACGGGTGGTAGATAGAATTACGCATCCGCTTTTAATGATGGAACTGGTACTTTTACTCGTGATGGTATTGATGGAATGCGATGCATTGCCACCAATTTTGCCATATAGTTGTGCTTTTATTTTAGCGGTTATAGCATTGGCTGTATTACCAGAAAGTATGACAAAGGTGCAAGTGGAATATGAAAGGCGCGAAGAGGTGAACACTGCCTATACAGCGCTTACAGAATATTGCGGAGAACATCCTGACAACTATTACTTTTTTGATGTTTTTTCCAGTGTGGCATATTCTGAGAAAATGTTTCGGGATGTGGATAATTCCCTTTCGAATTATGATTTGATGGGTGGTTGGATTTGTAAAAGTCCACTATATGATGCGAAACTTGCTCAGTTTGGACTTCAGACTATGGAAACTGCTTTATTAGAAGAAAACCATGCTTATATTCTGTGCCGTCTTGACAGGCCAGAAGCGGATATGTTGTGGCTTAAACATTATTTTGAGATAGACGGCAGGGATGTAGAGATCAAGATGGTAGATGACATTAGGGTAGATGGAAAAAGTGTCTTTGGCGTTTATCAGTTGGATTTCTATGGAAATATTATGTAAGTTCATGTATAATAGATAGAACTTTAGACCATAAATGAGAATAGAAGTGGTATGTACAGAAGTATTACATTTGAATAAAGCGTCGCAAAAGCGGCAGAATGAGAGGAAATATGGCACTTGTTAGTTTTGTAATTCCATGCTATCGCTCTGCAGAGACGATAGAAGGTGTCGTAGAAGAAATTGTAACAACAGTAGAAGGTTTACAAGGATATACATATGAAATTGTCCTTGTAAATGACTATTCTCCAGACAACACCTTTGAAGTGATAAAGAAGTTATGTAAACAGAATGAAAATATTGTCGGTATTAATCTTGCAAGGAATTCGGGACAGCATGCTGCTGTCATGGCAGGGTTGCGTCATGCAAAAGGTGAAATTGCGATTTGTCTGGATGATGATGGTCAGACACCTGCAGATGAGGCAGGCAAGCTGCTTGCTAAAATAGAAGAAGGATATGATGTTGTTTTTGCTAAGTATGAGCATAAGCAACACGCGTTTTATCGCAATATTGGAACAAAACTGAATGAACTTATGACAAGATATATGCTTGGAAAACCGAAAGAGTTGTATACGTCCAGCTATTGTGCCATGAGAAGATTTGTGATAGATGAAATAGCGCGTTATGAAAATGCGTATCCTTATCTGGTAGGTTTATTGCTTCGCAGTACACAAAATATTGCCAATGTTAGTGTAAATCACAGAAGAAGAGAAGTGGGGAATTCTGGATATACATTTGCAAAGCTGTTGGGGCTTTGGTTTAATGGATTTACTGCATTTTCAGTAAAGCCACTCCGTATTGCAACTGTGATTGGTGGGGCATGTGCGGTACTGGGATTTGCGTATGGTATTTATACAATTGTTAAGAAGTTTATCAATCCACTTGTGCCATTGGGATTTAGTTCATTGATGGCAGCAGTGATGTTTATTGGTGGTATGTTAATGCTGATGCTTGGTTTGATTGGCGAGTATATTGGAAGAATGTATATCAGCATGAACAATGCACCACAGTATGTTATCCGGGAGATTTTAAACGAGAAAAGTGAGTAGTTACCGGAAAAGAAGGTAAAAATGAGAAAAATCAGAGTTAGCAGTGCCATTGGAATCACTGTGCTCCTGTTTGCACTGATGTTATCCCTGGTGGCATGGCCATTTGGTAAAATTAAACATACAGAAAAGTCTGGTCATCATGATAAAGTTACAGGTATGACAGAAACGATTGATTTGCGCAACCGGGCGCAACAGACTTTTGTACCGCAGTATAAGAATCTGCAGTCTGTCAGCATCTATGTTGCAAATGAACTGCCAGAGGACAATAGTGCGGCTTTGACTGTGATTTTTTTTGACAAAAATCTGGACGTCATTTCGCAGGAAAATATTTCTCTTTCCGGAACAGAATATCCGGGATATGTGGAGATTCCAACGGAAGTGATTTCTTTTGTAGTAGGAGAGTCTTACTATTACCTTGTGAGTGCGACAAATGATGAAGTCTGTCTTGCGTATACTGATTCGGCAGATACAGGGGCAGAAGAAAGTTTGGAGACGTATTATGCAGAGAAGTTACAGGAAGACAGAAGCCTTTTAACGGTATATCAATATGACGCACCCTTCGATTGGGTAGATGCATTGTTATTAGCCCTGTTGTGGCTTGTTTGCAGTATCATTTTGACCATATTATTTGAATGTGTTTTTAGAGTATGTGGATGGAATTATACAGTAGCGCTTACCCAAGTATTGCGGATTGATGCGACTGTAATAACTGCAGTTATTTCTCTGACGGCATTTATTGCGATAGGTCCGATGCAGATGTTTACAAAAAGCATTGTAAATATCCTTGTGTATGAAATCGGTGTGATTTTGTTTGCTTTAACGTGTCTGTATCTGATTTACAAAAAACCAGAGGGAGAGCGCAAAACGCTGCCAGAAGGTATATTTGCAAGAGTAGAAGTGGCAACGGATTATATACAGAAGTTTGCATTTGCAGGTGCGATTCTTGCATGTTGTCATTATGGCAATGCACTATATACAGAAGGACAGGAAGCGGCTTCTGCATGGATTTTTGGATGCTTTACAGTGGCAATTGTGGTATGTTTTGTCATGGGTATATGCCGCATTCTGCTGGATAAGAAAAAAAATAAAAAGAGAAGAATCCGCTTTTCGGTTGGATATGCGACACTGACAGCACTGGTTTTTACCCTGTTGATTTTATGCAGAAATAACAGAGATTGGGCATTTAAAGCAGTCATTCCGTTTATGGTGTTTTATATCGGATTTGTCTTTGCCTGTGATTCCAAAAAAATAATGAAAAATCTAATAGATGGTATTATAATAAGTTTTGTGCTTATGCTGGCTTATTGTCTGGTACACAGACCATATCATTATTATAGATATAATAGATATCCGATGCTGTTTCATACAGTAACGGTGACAGGAATGTATCTGATTCTTGTCATCAGTGCCGCTTTTTCAAAATTTCTGGCAGAGGGTAAGAAACATATGGTAATTCTTGGAATCTCCCTTTCTTATTTGTTTTTGGCAGTTTCCAGAATTGGTATGATTACCATGCTGTTTGTCTTTGTGTTTATGACAGTGTTTACAGTATTTTTTGAACAAGCACGTGAACTAGATGTCAAACAAAAACTGCTTGTTACATTAAAGGACAGTGCCAAACGACTTGGCTGGATTGCAGTTAGTGTGTTATGGTGCCTTCCAATCTGTTTTACTGCAACAAGAGTTCTTCCGGCAGTTGCAATGCAGCCAGAACGGACAGAATTAGAAGAATTTGCACTTATGATTACAGAAGAGACGCCGATGGATTCAGATTTGTATATGACATTTCCTAAATTTCTAAATCTGACTTTGAATAGAATCTCTACGAGTGCAGATGAGATTACGTGGGAAGATTTGTTTAAACGCAAAGAAGAAGAGGTGTCACTCTCTGCGAATACAGTTTCAGCCAATATGACAGCAACTGCTGCAAACAAAACGGCGTCTACAGGTGGCGCTACTTCGCATAATAACGAAGAAGATATAGATGAAGAGTCGGCATATGAAGAAGAAAATAAAAAGGATTATTCTAACGGAAGAACAGATATTTGGAAATTATATTTGAGTAAACTGAACCTAGATGGTCATCTGACGATGCAGATTGAGAAGGAGATTGCGCATGCACATAATACTTTCTTACAGTCGGCGTATGATCATGGAATGATATTTGGTGTGCTTTTTCTGTTGTTCTGCATCGCTTCCGGATGTAAAGCAATACATTATTATTTTGCAAGAAAAAACCATGATGTTTATGCGGCGTTTCCGCTTATTATTATGCTGGCGTTTGGCATGACGAGTATGGTAGAGTGGGTGTTTCATCCATGTATTCCGTTAGGATTTGTATTTTTAGCAGTGTTAGCCCCGCTTATTAAGCAGCCGTTACAAAAAGGACGCGGTAAGCGTGCGGTGAAGGTTTATAGGAGTCACAATGAATAAAACATTACAGTCTATTAATTACACATTAATATCAAGAAGATTGTTTCTGATAGCATACGATGTTTTGGCAGTTTTTGCGTCTTCGTTATTGGCGCTTTTGTGGCGTTATGATTTTCATTATGATGAAATTGCGCCTCATTTTCTGGAATCAATCGTCAGTTTTCTGCCATACACGATTGCGATTACGCTGATTGTATTTTATGGACTTCGCTTATATCACAGCTTGTGGAAGTTTGCTAGTGTTACAGAATTGCAAAATATAGTTACGGCATGTCTTGTGGCATCAGCTGTGCAGGGACTGGGTTTGCTTTTTACAAACAGACCTGTACCAAGAAGCTATTATTTTTCTTATGCAGTGATTCTGATTGCGTTTACATTTGTAAACCGTTTCTCTTATCGATTTTTTAGGGGATTGAAACATAAACAGCAGAATAAGAAAAATGGTACGAACGTAATGATTATCGGTGCAGGTGATGCGGGCAATGTTATTATTAAGGAAATTGTATCCAGTACATTTAGCCGAATGGTGATTAAATGTATCATTGATGATGATGAGAATAAATGGGGACGTTACATCCAGGGAATCCGTGTGGAAGGCGGCAGAGAGAAGATTGTGGAACTGGCGAATCTATATGGAATTGATGAGATTATTATTGCAATTCCTTCTGCCCCAAGAAGTGTTATCAAAGAAATCTTACAGGTATGTCAGGAGACAGATTGTAAACTTCGTACTTTGCCGGGAATGTATCAGCTTGTAAATGGAGAGGTCGATGTCAGCAAACTTCGTGATGTGGAGGTAGAGGATTTGCTTGGACGTGACCCGATTCATGTAGACCTGGATTCTATTTTAGGATATGTACAAAATCAAACAGTGCTTGTAACAGGCGGTGGCGGTTCGATTGGAAGTGAGTTGTGTCGGCAGGTTGCAAGTCATCAACCTAAGACATTAATTATTCTGGATATTTATGAGAACAATGCGTATGATATCCAGCAGGAATTGAAAGATAAGTACCCAGAACTTCATTTGGTTGTCCTGATAGGTTCTGTTAGAAATACGAACCGAATGAATTCGATATTTGAAACATATAAACCGGATATCGTATATCATGCAGCGGCACATAAGCATGTTCCACTTATGGAAGATAGTCCGAATGAGGCAATTAAAAACAATGTATTTGGGACATGGAAAACAGCGCAGGCAGCAGCATTTTATGGGGCCAGAAAATTTGTATTGATTTCTACAGATAAAGCGGTAAATCCTACGAACATTATGGGAGCTTCTAAGCGTATCTGTGAAATGATTGTACAGACGTATAATAAGCATTATGATACGGAATTTGTTGCTGTTCGTTTTGGCAATGTACTTGGCAGCAACGGTAGTGTTATTCCGTTGTTTCGTAAACAGATAGAGGCAGGAGGACCAGTTACGGTAACACATCCTGATATTATTCGTTATTTTATGACAATTCCAGAAGCTGTTTCTTTGGTATTACAGGCAGGCGCTTATGCAAAGGGCGGTGAAATCTTTGTTCTGGATATGGGTGAGCCTGTGAAAATTATGGATTTGGCAAAAAATCTGATTCGATTATCGGGATTTAAGCTGGGTGAGGATATTGAAATAGAAATTACAGGACTTCGTCCAGGCGAGAAGTTATATGAAGAACTGCTGATGGATGAAGAGGGATTGCAGGATACAGACAATCGCCTGATTCATATAGGAAAACCGATTGAAATTGATGAAATGAAATTCTTCGCACAGTTGCAGAAGTTACAGGAAGAAGCAAAAGAGGAATGTGCAGATATCAGACCACTGATTAAAGAGATTGTACCAACTTATGTATTAAAGCAGTAATGTATAATACTTAACAATTTGACGGTTGTGCGTGTACAGATAGTTGGGAGAGAACTTAATGGAGGCTTAATCATATGACAGAAAAGAGAATTTATTTATCATGTCCAACAATGCATGGAGAAGAGCAGGCGTTTGTGCAGGAAGCATTTGATACAAACTGGGTAGCGCCGTTAGGTCCCAATGTAAATGCATTTGAAAAAGAGATGGCAGCATATGTAGGAATTACAGATGCAGCAGCATTAAGCGCAGGAACAGCGGCAATCCATCTTGCATTGAAGATTTTAGGAGTAGGACCAGGGGACGTTGTATTTTCCTCCTCTTTAACATTTGCGGCAACTTGCAATCCGATTTGTTATGAAAAAGCAATTCCAGTCTTTATCGATTCAGAGCCAGATACATGGAATATGTCACCAAAGGCGTTAAAGAAAGCATTTGAGACGTATCCCCATCCAAAAGCTGTAATTGGCGTGCATCTGTATGGTACTCCGGCTAAGTTAGATGAAATACTGGCACTTTGTGAAGAACATAATGTACCTTTTATTGAAGACGCAGCGGAATCTTTAAGTTCCACATATAAGGGGAAACAGACAGGTACTTTTGGTAAATATGGTATTTATTCTTTTAATGGTAATAAAATTATTACAACCTCGGGTGGTGGTATGTTAGTTTCGGAGGATGTAGAGGGCATTGCAGAGGCAAGAAAGCTATCTACACAAGCTAGAGATGTGGCGAGACATTATCAGCATACGAAGATTGGCTACAATTATAGGATGTCGAATATCACAGCAGGTATTGGCAGAGGGCAGTTGCTGCATATAGAAGAACATAAAGCCAAAAAGCAGGCTATTTATAAACAATATAAAGAGGCATTTGCAGATATACCGGCAATTACAATGAATCCATTAAATCCGGATGGTGATTCTAATAACTGGTTATCTTGTATGACGATTGATAATAGCTGTGCTGTAACGCCAGATATGGTAATGGATGCATTAGAGGAACAGAATATAGAATCGAGACCTATTTGGAAGCCAATGCATTTGCAACCAGTGTTTGAGCAGTATGATTTCTTCTCTCATAATGAAGATGGCAGTAGTGTGAGTGAAGATATTTTTAACAGAGGCTTATGTCTGCCAAGTGATATTAAGAATACACCAGAGGATATGGAACATATCATTGCGATTATCCGTGAATTATTTAACAAATAGATGAAAAATGATAAGAAAAGGCAGGGTAGTGTCCCGGAAAGGAGAGTTATGTATCGAAACTGTATCAAAAGAATATTAGATATTTGTATATCAGCAGTGGCAATGATAATTCTTTCTCCGGTTTATCTGCTCGTAGCAGTGCTTGTCAGGACGAAGCTAGGCAGTCCAGTTATATTTCATCAGGAGAGACCGGGCAGGAATGAGAAGATTTTTACGCTATGCAAATTCCGAACAATGACAGATGAGCGGGATGAACAGGGAAACTTGTTGCCAGACAATATCCGTCTGACAAAATTCGGAAAGTTTTTACGTGCGACAAGCTTAGATGAGTTGCCAGAACTTTGGAATATATTAAGAGGTGATATGAGTATCATTGGTCCGAGACCATTACTTGTGTCTTACCTGCCATATTATTCTGATAAAGAGAAGCTTCGGCATAGTGTGCGTCCGGGACTGACTGGACTTGCCCAAGTAAGTGGCAGAAATTTTATTGATTGGGATGCAAGACTGGAAAAAGATATAGAATATGTAGAAAATTTGACGTTTGGCATGGATATGAAAGTGTTGGTACTGACTGTAAAGACGGTGCTTGGTCTGGGCAACCATGTGGCTGAGGATACGAATGCTGTGGAAGGTAACTTTGCCGAGATTCGTAAGAAACGTCTCGAGGAAACGGGCAACCTGGAGAAAAACGTATAATAGTCTAAGATAGAAAGGGAACTTCTATGAATCTTTTGATTTTAAGTGCAGGTACGCGAAATAAGGTAGTACAGTATTTTAAACAGGAATGTGCTGAAGGCGACAGGATTATTGCGACAGATTGTAGCAATCTTGCACCAGCAGTATATGAGGCAGACAAGTTTTATCTTGTTCCACGTATCAATCATCCGGATTACCTGAATATTATTCTGGATATCTGTAAAAAAGAAGAGATTGCGGGTGTTCTATCATTGATTGATCCAGAATTAAGCCTGATAGCAAAGCATAGAGCACAGTTTGAGACCATTGGAACCAAAGTTATTGTCCCGGATTATGAACTAGTCGAAACATGTTTTAACAAATATGATATGTATAAGCTGTTGTGTAAGCTTCAAATTCCAACAGCGAAATGTTATATGCAAAAAGAAGTATTTTATGAAGAAAAATCACAGGGTAAGATTGCCTATCCTGTTTTTGTGAAGCCAGTCACAGGCAGTGCCAGTATGCATATTAACAAAGTCAGTTCAGATGAAGAATTAAATGTTCTATGTTCCATGTATGACGATTTGATGATACAGGAATTTATGGATGGACAGGAGTATGGAGCTGACGTTTATATTGATATGATAACTGGAAAAGTCAGTACAATTTTTGTGAAAGAGAAGATAAAAATGCGTGCTGGAGAAACAGATAAATCTATATCTGTAAAGGATGAACAGTTATTTGAATTGATTCAGCGATTTGTGGAAACTTGTGGGTTTAAAGGTATCATAGATATTGACATCTTTAAAGTAAATGGTGTTTATTATGTATCAGAAGTGAATCCACGTTTTGGTGGCGGATATCCGCATGCGTATGAAAGTGGCGTGAATGTACCGCAATTGATTATGAAGAACTTGCGCGGGGAAGTCACAGACCCGTCAATCGGAGCATATAGAGAAAATATTTGCATGATGAAGTATAATGAGATTATGATAAAAGAGATTGCGAGACAGGACATTGTTCAGTAGACAATGGAATCGTTGTATAGCGATGGAATGAGAGGAAATATGAAAAAAGTACTGTTTCTTGCTAATTCATCGAGCGGTTTGTATGATTTCCGCAATGAATTGGTACTGGAATTGTTAAAAAAATATGAAGTATATATCAGTGTGCCGGATGAGCGAGCAGTAGATAAGCTGGAAGCAGAAGGCTGCAAGATGATACACACAGAGATTAACAGACGTGGTGTAAACCCTGTGCAGGATATTAAGCTGTTTTTTCACTATTATAAATTGCTTGGGCAGATAAAACCAGATGTGATTTTGACATACACAATCAAACCTAATATATATGGTGGTTTTGCTGCAAGATTACGTAATATACCATATCTAGTGAATATTACTGGAATCGGTTCGGCGTTTGCACGTGATAATATGTTACAAAAAATGGTTGTTCTAATGTATCGACAGGCAATGAAGAAAGCATCCTGTATCTTCTTTCAGAATGATGGCAATAAGCAGGTATTTGAAAAACATCGAATTCTTGGACAAAAGAGCAGACGAATCAATGGTTCAGGTGTTAATCTTGAAACGCATCCTTATGAGCCATATCCACGAAGAGAAAAGCCTCATTTTCTGTTAGCAAGCCGTCTGATGAGAGATAAAGGCATTGAAGAATACCTGGCTGGTGCAAAAAAGTATGCAAAATATGCACAATTTGATATAATAGGATATTGTGAAGAAGACCATGAAGAAGAAATACTACGACTCCAGAGTGAAGGTATTCTTAAGTTTCATGGATATCAGACGAATGTAAATGCCTTTTATAAAGATATTGATGCGGTCATTGTTACCTCGCATCAGGAAGGAATGTCGAATGTAATCTTGGAATCAGCGGCAACAGGCAGACCGGCACTTGCAACCAATATAGATGGTTGTAAAGAAGCTGTTGAGGATAATAAGACAGGTATTTTGTTTGAGCAAAAGAGCAATGAAGCGTTATATGAAGCAATTGAGAAGTTTCTTGCTTTAAGTGTGGAAGAAAGAGAAGAAATGGGAAGACGGGCACGGGCAAAAGTAGAACGTGAATTCAATCGTGCAGATGTTGTGAAAGCATATATGGAAGAAATACAAAATGTAGCCGGTTAGGCAGAATGGAGAATACTATGAGTTTGTATGAAAAAATTGTAAACGGAGAAGAAAAAATATCATTGGTGGGACTTGGCTATGTAGGTATGCCAATTGCAGTTGCATTTGCTAGAAAGATTAAAGTGGTAGGCTTTGACTTAAATGCAGAAAAAATTGCATTATATAAATCAGGTGTAGATCCAACAAGAGAGGTTGGAGATGAAGTGATTAAAAATACAACAGTGGAATTTACATCGGATGAGAGTAAACTTCGTGAAGCAAAATTCCATATTGTGGCAGTTCCGACACCAGTAAATGATGATCATACACCAGATTTAACACCAGTAGAGGGTGCGAGTGCGATTGTTGGACGAAACTTAACAAAAGGCTCTATTGTTGTATTTGAATCTACTGTATATCCAGGTGTTACAGAAGATGTTTGTGTACCTATTTTAGAAAGAGAATCTGGTTTGAAATGTGGTGTGGACTTTAAAGTGGGATATTCTCCTGAGAGAATTAACCCAGGTGATAAGGTACACCGTCTGGAAACGATTACCAAAATTGTATCAGGTATGGACGAAGAAACTCTCGATGAAGTTGCAAAAGTGTATGAGCTTGTCGTAGAAGCAGGGGTATTTCGTGCAGAATCTATTAAAGTTGCAGAAGCAGCGAAAGTGATAGAGAATAGCCAGAGAGATATTAATATTGCATTTATGAACGAATTATCCATGATTTTTAATAAAATGGGAATCGATACAAAAGCTGTTTTAGAAGCAGCGGGAACAAAGTGGAATTTCCTAAAATTCTTCCCTGGCTTAGTAGGTGGACATTGTATTGGTGTTGACCCATACTATTTGACATATAAAGCAGAAGAACTTGGCTATCATTCCCAGATTATTTTATCAGGCAGAAGAATCAATGATGATATGGGTAAATATGTAGCAGAAAGTACAGTGAAGAACTTAATCAAGGCAAATCTGAATGTGAGAAACGCGCGTGTTGCAATTCTTGGATTTACATTTAAGGAAAACTGCCCTGATACAAGAAATACAAAGGTAATTGATATCGTAAAAGAATTACAGGAATATGGTATTTATCCAACTGTTGTAGATACAACAGCAGATGCTGCAGAGGCAGAACGTTTATACGGTGTCAAATTTGCACAGATGAGTGATGTGACAGATATGGATGCTGTTATTATTGCAGTTTCTCATGATGTATTCTTAGACCTTACAAAGGATGATATTGCGGGCTTCTTCAAAGCAAATAATGAGAAGAAAGTTTTAATGGATATTAAGGGATTGTTAGATAGAAAAGAATATCTGACAGAAGATTATATTTACTGGAGATTATAATGAAGAAACAAAATAAAATGAGATGGGACAAACAATGGATGTCCCACTTCATGCATCGTCCTCATGCTAAACTGGATATCGTAGTAGCAGCAATTCTGATTTGCTTTTTTGGATATCTGTTTCTTGCGTTTCCGGTTGTGCGATTGGGGGATACCTTTCAGTATGAGAATCAATTTGTGACAAGAGAGCCAGTGTATCCACTTGTGATACAGCTCTTGCGTTTCCTGACACCGCATTACGATAAGGTGCTGGTTTTTTTGCAGAATGCGTTTACTGCAGTGGCAATTTTTGTGTTCTGGCGTTTTGTCAGACAGGAATTTTGTTTGAATATTGTAACTTCTTTTGTTGTACTGGCCGGACTGTTAGTGCAGTATATTCTGACGCCGATTATGTCAGAATCTGGTCTTATTATGACAAATGCCATATTAACAGAGGGATTTTCCATCCCTTTGTTTTTGTTGTTTATTATGTTTCTTTTAAAAGCAGTCTGGTATGAGCAAAAGCGGTTTCAGAACCAGTGTATCAGCTTTGGAATTGCGTTTGTATTGTCCTTGATAAGAGGGCAGATGATGGTTCTACTCATTGCATGGGCAATTATTTTTGGAATACAGTGTTTGGCGAAAAAGAAATACATTGCGATTGTAAAAATAGCGTTGCTTATCATCATAGCCTTTGTTGGACGTTCTTATACAGCAAGAATATATAATTATCTGGAACAAGGATATTTTGTAGATACTGTTTCTAGTAAGGCAATGATGCTTGCGAATGTGTTATATGTATCAGATAGAGAAGACGGCGAAGTGATTGCAGATGAGGGACTTAGGGAACTGTTTTACGAGATATATGATACGATGGAAGAAAATGGAGCAACTTATCAGTATGCAGAAAGTGGCTTGATAAACAGGGCAATGCATTCCGAACATGTCCATGAAGATATTAATTTTAATTATTTTACGACAGCAAATGATGCATATCTGGATAGGACAAGAGGGATAAATGCATCTGATTTTATGCTGCTTCGTATTACAACCGATGAGGTAGCATCGGCATTGATGGCAGAACTTTTGCCAGAGGTTTTACCTAAATTTATCTATAATTATATTGCTTTGGCAATTGTTGGATTTATCAGAACAGTTGCTGTAGTGCATCCGCTTTTGAACTGGTATGCAATTGTGGCATATCTGGCAGCCTTTGTACTGTGTTTGGTACGTTTAAAGCAGGAGAAGAACAGCAGGGCAGCAAAATTTATGTTGATTACACTTTTGTTAATCTGCGGAACTGTGTTTGGTACAGCTATGATGATTCAGTGTATTTCGCGTTATATGATATATAATTTCCCAATTTTTTATATTAGTGGGTTGCTTATGTTATTGGAATGCTATGAATATAATAAGAAAAGAGGAGAACGAGATGGGCTATAAAGAGTTAAAATTTGATGAAGGCAGTGTGTTTCTGGTAACAGGTGGAGCTGGTTTTATTGGTTCTAATCTGTGTGAAGCAATCACGGATATGGGGTACCATGTGAGATGTCTGGATGATTTATCAACAGGAAAAAGAGCTAATGTAGATATGTTTATGGACCGTCCGAATTATACGTTTATTGAAGGAGATATTAAGGATTTAGATACCTGTATGAAAGCCTGTGAAGGTGTTGATTATGTGCTGAATCAGGCAGCCTGGGGAAGTGTGCCAAGAAGTATTGAGATGCCATTGTTTTATGAAGAAAACAACATCAGAGGTACATTGAATATGCTTGAGGCAGCCAGAGTGAATGGTGTGAAGAAGTTTGTCTATGCCTCTAGTTCTTCTGTATATGGCGATCATCCAGTATTGCCTAAAGTAGAAGGGCAGGAAGGAAATCTTTTGTCACCATATGCCTTGACAAAGCGTACCAATGAGGAATATGCGAAGCTGTATACAAAATTGTATGGGTTAGATACTTATGGACTTAGATATTTTAATGTGTTTGGACGCAGACAAGATCCAGACGGTGCTTACGCAGCAGTCATTCCAAAATTCATCAAAATGCTGCTTCGTGATGAAGTACCAACGATCAATGGAGATGGAAAGCAGTCCAGAGACTTTACTTATATTGATAATGTAATTGAAGCAAATTTGAAAGCATGTCTAGCCTCACACGAAGCGGCAGGCAATGCGTTTAATATTGCGTATGGCGGAAGAGAATATTTGTTAGACATATATTATGATTTGTGCAAGGCTCTTGGCAAGGATATAGAACCAAACTTTGGACCTGATCGTCCTGGAGATATCAAGCATTCCAATGCGGATATAAGCAAAGCAGAAAAATTACTGGGATATCATCCAGAGTATGATTTTGCCAAAGGAATTGCACTTGCAATTGACTGGTACAAAGAAAATCTATAAACAGCAATGGAAAAGCGGTGAAGAAGGCTATGAAGGTTGCAATTCGTATGGATGATATCACTCCTGATATGGATTGGGAGAAGTTTCGTATATTTAAGCAGATATTAGATGAATATCATATATGCCCGTTGATTGGTGTGGTACCAGATAATCAGGATGAGATTTTGGCAAAGAATCCGCCACGTCAGGATTTTTGGGCGTATATCAAAGACTTACAGAAAAGTGGCTGGTGTATTGCCATGCATGGATATCAGCACATTTATACAACGAAAAAGGGCGGTGTTTTTCCACTGAATAGTTTTTCGGAATTTGCCGGTGTTCCATATGAGAAGCAAAAAGTGATGCTTACGACAGGATATGCGTTGTTAAAAAAACAAGGAATTGAAACGGATATTTTTATGCCGCCAGCACATTCCTTTGATAAAAATACAATTCGCATTTTAAAGGAATTGGGATTTCGATACATGACAGATGGATTTGGAGATATGCCTTTTGAGAGAGAGGGCATGGTGTTCTTACCGATTTGTGAGAGGAAATCCAGAGATCTTTCTGGGGAAGGAATTACCACATATGTAATTCATGCTAATACGATGGAAGAAAAGGATTTTGAGTTTTACAGAACTCTATTTGCGGAAAATGAAACCGTTAATTATAGTCACTATTTTACAATGCCATACAAAAAGAGAGGTTTCTTTGGTAATGTAAAAGAGTATATGATGGCATTGGCTAAACAGTATATGGTAAAGCTGTTAACAATGCGGAGAAAGTAAAAGGGGTTTATTATGTTAGAACCAATCAGAGTACTTCATGTTTTGGGGGCTACCAATATTGGCGGTGCAGAAAGTCGTATTATGGATATGTATCGTAATATTGATAAAAAAAATGTGCAGTTTGATTTTCTTGTACATACGGACAAGGAATGCTTTTTTAATAGAGAAATAAGAGAACTCGGTGGACATATTTATTCTGTACCAAGATTTAAAGTGTATAATTATGTTGCCTATAAGAAGGCTTTGGAAGCTTTTTTTGACGCACATTCTGAATTTAAGGCTGTACATGGACATATGACAAGTACAGCAGCTATTTATCTACCAATTGCCAAAAAAGCAGGGATACCTATGACAATTGCACATGCAAGAAGTGCAGGGGTGGATAAAGGAATCAAAGGAGAGCTTACCAAATGGTTGAGAAAGCCGCTTCCGGATAGAACGGATTATTGTTTTGCATGCTCGCGAATTGCAGGTGAGGCTGTTTTTGGCGAGAGCAGTGTGAAATCTGGTAAGGTTAAAGTCATCCCAAATGCGATAGAAACACATAAGTTTCAGTACGATAAAGCGATTAGGGACGAAGTAAGAAGTAGTCTTGGACTGCAGGATGCGTATGTCATTGGACATGTGGGAAGATTCCATTATGCAAAAAATCATGAATTTCTTATAGAAATCTTTGCAGAAATAAAGAAGCAGAAAGAAAACGCAGTTCTTCTTTTATTAGGAGATGGCAGTTTGATGACTGATGTAAAAGAACAGGTAAAACGGCTTGGATTAGAAAAATCTGTCATTTTCATGGGCAATCAGACAGAGGTTGCAAAATTTTATCACGCGATGGATTATCTTGTATTCCCATCTCGTTTTGAAGGTATGCCGGGGACGATTGTAGAGGCACAAGCAGCAGGACTTCCAAGTCTGATTTCAAACACCATTACAGGAGAAGTAAAAGTGACAGAACTTGTACAGTTTGCTCCTCTACAAGAGACACCTAAGGAGTGGGCTGACAAGGTGTGTGCGTATAAAGGTCAGGAGAGACATTCACGAGTGGATGAACTTGGAAGCGCAGGCTTTGATGTAAAGACACAGGTAAAATGGTATGAGAGATTTTATACTAAAGGATTGTTATAAATGAAAATTTATATGTTTATCGCGCTCATGGGCGTAGGCGGTGCAGAGAGAGTTTGTGTCAGCCTTGCGAATGAGTTTGTTAAAAAAGGACAAGAAGTGCATATTGTAGTGCTCAATTTATCGAATGATGTAAATACACATTTATTAGATAAGCGTTGCAAAGTACATGAACTTGGTGTGAGTCGTTTGCGCTATGCAGCACTGCCTATGATGAAATTCATACACAAGCATAAGGTGGACACGATGCTTGTGTTTGGTAATGAAATGGGCGTTATTATGGGACATTTACGTTCATTACATCTTATTCGGACAAAAATTGTTCTGCGCGTGTTGAATAACGTGAATATTTCATTGAGCAAAGAGGACAATGTATCCCCAGTAGTAGAAGCTTATCTGCAAAAGCAACAGAAACAGATGGGCAAAATGGAAGCGGTGATAACGCAGTGTCAGGCAATGGGCGATATGCTTCTGGAGAAACGGCTTGTATCTAAGGAAAAACTAAACTGTATTTACAATCCGGTCAGTGAAAAAGTGGTAGAAGGTGTCCACAGAGAAATCAAATATGATGTTCCAGCGAAAGCAAAAAGAATTGTTTTTATAGGAAGACTTGATCCACAAAAACAGTTAGAACATATGATAGATGCGTTTGCGCTTGTGAAAGAAAAGTATCCAGAGGGCATTTTGCAGCTTGTGGGTGATGGTGTTTTAAAGGAGAAGTTACAGGAAAAGGTAAAAAAAATGTCTTTGGCTGACAGTGTTCTTTTTGAAGGCGTTAGAAAAGATATTGAACATATATATGAACAGGCAGATGTTGTAGCACTTTCTTCGGAGTATGAAGGTATGCCGAATTGCCTGATTGAAGCAATTTCAGCAGGAATTCCAGTTGTATCTTATGATTGTCCGATTGGACCGTCAGAGATTCTCGTAGATGGTGTGAATGGATTTCTTGTAGAAAATGGAAATATCCAGATGTTAGCTGATAAATTATCAGAGGCACTGGGGCGTGATTGGGATGAAAAAGCAGTGAAAGCTACTGCATTCAAGTTTGCACCGTCTGGTATTGCAGACCAATATTTGGAAGTATTAAAAAAGGTAAGCGGTGAAAGCAATGCCGTGTAGAATGGTGCAAAAAGTGTATTACAAGATAGGAATTGACAGATAGGAGAAAAGCCATGTGTGGTATTTGTGGATTTATTACTCAAAAAGATATTTCAATAGAACAGCTTCGTGCAATGAATGACACAATGTATCACAGAGGTCCAGATGATGCAGGTGTGGAGATTTATGTAGGCAAGAAACTGTATACAATTGGACTCGCGCAGCGACGGCTGTCGATTTTGGATTTATCACCATTGGGACATCAGCCAATGCATTCTCCGAATGGAAGAATCAGCGTTGTGTATAATGGTGAGATTTATAATTTTTCAGATATAAAAAAAGAGTTGACTGATTATCCATTTCAGTCTTCCTGCGATACGGAAGTGATTATTGCAGCGTATTTGAAATGGGGAATTGATTGTGTTCATAAATTCAATGGAATGTTTGCGATTGCATTGTATGACAGGGAAACGGATTCTCTGTATCTTGTGCGTGACAGAATTGGTAAAAAACCGCTTTATTATGCATGTATACAAGGAACTGTATTGTTTGGCTCTGAATTAAAGCCAATTATGGCAGCACCAGGTTTTTCTGCTTCTATCAGACAAGATATCCTGCCGCGTTATCTGACACAGCATTATATCAATGCGCCAGACACGATTTATGAAAATGTATATAAATTAGAGCCGGGGATGATACTTGAGATTCCAGTCTGCGAAGCTGGTAATATGGAGGCTTGGAAGAAGATTCCATACTGGGATTTGCCAAAGGTTTATCATGAGAAGAAAGCGAATCCGGTAAGAAATTATAAACAGGCAAAAAAAGAGTTAAAAGAATTGTTGAAGCAGGCTACGGCATCCAGGATGATATCGGATGTGCCGCTTGGTGCATTTTTAAGCGGTGGTTATGATTCTACACTCATTACGGCGTTAGCACAGGAGGTATCTGATACTCCTGTAAAAACATACGCAATTGGTTTTGAAGATAAGGAATATGATGAAGCACAGTATGCGAGAGAAGTTGCAGCATATCTTGGAACAAATCATACAGAAGCCTATATTAGTGAAGCGGATATGTTTGAGTTAGTAGAAAGCATTCCGAAGTTTTATGATGAGCCGTTTGCAGATAGTTCGCAGATTCCATCCATGCTAGTGGCAAAGGTTGCAAAGAAAGATGTGACAGTTGCATTGTCTGGTGATGGTGGAGATGAATTTTATTGTGGCTATAACGTATATGACAGAATTGGACAGGCACAGAAGTTAGACGGTGTTGGTAATCTGACGTATCACATATCTCAGATGCCAGGATTTAAACAGGCTGATATGCTTTCAAAGCTGCCGTTCAAGGCAAGAGTGATTGCAATGAACCGAAATCATGGCACAAAAACACAGCTAGGGGATAGTTACAGTCAGGTAGCTAAGCAGATGGTTGGTGTAGATGCAATACCATGTAAATATGAGATAGAGCAGAAATATGCAGAACACAACTGGCAGATGCGCCGTATGCTGCTTGATATGGATACGTATTTGCCGGGTGATATTTTGTGTAAGGTTGACCGCGCTTCGATGAAATATTCATTGGAGACCCGTTGTCCGATTTTAGATAAGGATGTTATGGAATATTCTTTTAGGCTGCCACATCATTTCAAATATGCAGATGGGGTAAAGAAAAAAATTCTAAAAGATATTGTATATGACTATGTACCAAGAGAAATGATGGAGCGTCCTAAAACAGGATTTTCTGTACCACTGGATAAATGGCTGCGTGGTGGGTTAAAAGAACAGCTTTTGACGTACAGTGACACAGCATATTTGCGTAATCAGAATTTGTTTGACGCTGAGTATGTGAGTACATTTGTAAAACAGTATTTGCAGACTGGAGATAAAGGACATGGTACAGGTGCGAATTATTCCAGAATGATGTGGGCATTTTTTGTATTCCAGCAGTGGTATGCACAATATAGAAAATAGTTGTTGGCGTAACGTGTGCAGACGGATGCGGCAAGGCAGAAAGGACAAGAAATCTGTATGATTCAAAAGTTAAAAGAAATGCTTGGCAGACCAGTATACTTTATTACTTCGATTGCCTCAAGAGGATGGCTGGACTGGGTGCCGGATGCGATATATCTGAAGATAATATACAGAGGCTTGATGGGAGATTCTTTAAATCTGGAGAATCCACAGAAGTATAGCGAAAAAGTACAATGGTTAAAGCTGCATGATAGAAAGCCAGAATATTCTGTTATGGTGGACAAATATGCAGTACAGAAATATATTGCAGATAAGCTGGGAGAACAGTATCTGATTCCATGCTATGGTGTGTGGGAGCATTTTGAAGATATTGATTTTGATACACTTCCAAATGAGTTTGTGTTGAAATGCACCCATGATTCGGGCAGTGTTATTATTTGTAAGGATAAAGCTTCTTTTGATAAGGAGGCTGCCAGAAAAAGAATAAAAAAAGCATACGGACGCAGTTTTTACAGCGCATATCGAGAGTGGCCATATAAAAATGTGAAGCCGCGAATTATTGCAGAAAAGTTTATGGTGGATGAGTCGGGAAATGACTTAAAGGACTATAAGGTTATGTGCTTTGGTGGAAGGGCAGAACTGATTAAGGTACATCAGAACCGATTTAATGATGACAGGCATACGCAGGATTTTTACGATAGAAACTGGAATAATATGCATATTGTGCAGAAAACATTAAATCGTGCAGATTGGGATGTGGAACGACCGAAAAATTTAGAAGAGCTTCTCCGCTTGTCGGAAGTACTGGCAAAAGATATGAAACATGCCAGAATTGACTGGTATGTCATTGGAGAAGCAATTTATTTTGGAGAAATTACATTTTATAGCAGTTCAGGGTTGATTCCTTTTGATGAAAGAGGGGAGAAGCTGTTGGGTGATTTGTTGCAGTTATAGGAAGGGCAGACAATGGATAAAATATTGTTTTATGTGTCTTCATTGAACAGAGGCGGTGCAGAGCGTGTGCTTGTGGCTGTTATGAATTATTGCAAAGAAAAATACGAGGTTGTTTTGGTAACTGACGTATATGCAGAAGATGAGTACGAATTACCTGCGGGTGTTAGAAGAATTTGTCTTACAGATACGAATCGTTATAGCAGTAACCGATATGTGGCTATGGTTCAGCGAATACTGGCGATACGAAAGGTGTGTGTGGCAGAAAAGGCAGCGCTTGGAGTTGCTTTTATGAGTACGAGCGGAATTCGTTTGGAAACGGCAACAAAGTTCATGAAAATGAAAACAGCAATTGCCATCCGCAACAATCCAGAGTATGACTTACGCCAGAAAAAAAGACGTAGACAGTTGCTTAGTGCAATGCATACAACAGATGCTGTTATT
>JAFUQM010000070.1 GCA_017472325.1 Lachnospiraceae bacterium | reverse complement strand
TTTATTTCGGCAAGGTACTCGTCAGAAAAATGAAAGTATTTCTACGCACCTGATTTTGATGGTTTTTATTGCAACCGTCTCGCGAAACTCGTCTTACAGAAAATAGCAACATATGTAACAGACGCGACTTTTAACCGTTTTGTGCGTTTTCTTAATGAAGCACAGAGACATCAAGTTCTGCCCGAAACTTCCAGAGGCGAAGCCTCTTTTGTGAAGGGCAGAACAATCGAAGATGTCGAATGCTTCATTTAGAAAACGCCAAAACTAGGTTATCGTCGCGCCGTACATATGTTGCTATTTTCTGTAAAACTCAAACAGTACTTCGACGGTAGCGTACCATCAAAATCAGGTGCTAAGAAATACTAACATTTTCCTGAAAAGAATACCCTTTGCAGAAATAAAAGCAAAGATACATTGCGAATAACAGAACCGTCGATAAGAAAGTATTATCTATACCATGAAGATAGTTATATGCAACAGTCTCTTCTCTATATGTTATGTGTTTGATATGTTTCGATTAATTTTTTGCGTTCTGCGCCACTTAATGGAAGTTTGTCACCATTTTTCATGACAACAGTGCGGAACGTAATGGAAGATACATAATGCACATTTACAATTGCATTTTTGCCTGTGAATGCAAATTGTGGGTATTTTTCCAACATATAAGAAAAGTCAATCAGAGTACCGAGCATTTTTCTGGTGGTGCCGTCCGAAAGCGTGATTTCAGATAAATAGGCATCTGGACGAACATACATAATTTCGTCAGGAACAACATAAAAAGTTTCTTTTTCATCACGAATCTCAATGGTTGGTTCGAGGCTTGATTTGATATCATAGGCAAGAGATACCATTTCTTTTAGTTTGTCCGTAGCAATGGGTTTGATTATGTGATATACATCTTCTGGAAGCGTGTCCATCTGTGTGTAATCAATTGTGGAACTACATAAAATAATAGGTGCTTTGACATTGACGTTACGAAGTGCTGCAGCAACTTCTGCGCCATTCATGGAACTGTTCGTCATATCAATGAAAAATACATCATAAATCATAGGTGCTCGCAGAAGGGCATCGCTATTGCCAAATGAGTCGATATATAGTACTCCGGTTGTATGAAGTCTGGTATCAGATTCTCTGTCGAGCAGACGTTCTAATTGTTTTCTGTCAGCAACATTATCGTCGCAAATTGCAACATGCATATCGAAACCCTCCTTTGTATTTTACATAATTAAAAATTCTAATGGTAATTTGGATAGAATAAAAATAATGAGCAACTGTATAATCAAAATAGCCGGCATTCCATAGACAAAATGCCAATGGCGTGTCTTGTGTCGAAATGCACGCATTCCAATAATGGCACCAATACTTCCACCGATAATAGCAAGAATAAAGAGTGTGGATTCCGGTATACGCCATGCATGATTTTTGGCCTTCCACTTATCCATGCCCATCAGTGCAAATTCCAATAAGTTAAGTGTTATAATATATATTAAAATGACTGTAATTACATCCATGTTTTTTCCTGTTCTGATTCAATATTAAAAGATGATGTTTGTATGTGTCAATAGATTCGCATGCAAGCGTTTTGAATGACTTATGTCTTTATGTAAGTAGAAGGACTGCATACCAAAAGTGGTATGCAATCCTTTTTCATAAGAGTACTTCAATATGAGAACTCATTTTGAGTGAGTATGAGTTTTATTTGTTGCCGTTAACTTCCTGCATTTTCATTGCGCGAACTTTAGAAGAAAGTCCGAACAGATTGATAAAGCCTTCTGCATCATGGTGGTCATATAAATCACCTGTTGTGAAAGAAGCAATGCTTTCGTTGTAAAGTGAATATGGAGAAGTTGTACCAGCTTTGATGATGTTACCTTTGTAGAGTTTGAATTTTACTTCACCTGTTACATATTCCTGTGTGGATTCGATAAATGCCTGTACTGCCTCGCGAAGTGGTGTAAACCATTTTCCTTCGTATACAATCTGAGCAAGTTTTGCACCCATATCCGTTTTTAAAGCATATGTATCACGGTCTAAGATTAATTCCTCTAACTGCTGGTGTGCTTCGTAGAGAATAGTTCCGCCTGGTGTTTCGTATACACCACGGGATTTCATACCTACAACACGGTTTTCTACGATATCTACAATACCGATACCGTGTTTGCCGCCAAGTGCATTTAATTCACGGATAATATCGGATACTTTCATCTTCTTGCCGTTTACTGAAGTTGGTACACCTTTTTCAAATGTCATTGTTACATATTCGCCTTCGTCAGGAGCTTTTTCTGGTGTTGTACCAAGTACTAACAGATGGTCGAAGTTAGGTTCGTTTGCTGGATCTTCCAGTTCCAGACCTTCATGGCTGATGTGCCATAAGTTTCTGTCGCGGCTGTAGCTGCTGTCTGCAGAGAATGGAAGATGGATGCCATGTGCTTCGCAGTATGCGATTTCTGATTCACGGGAATCCATTGTCCACTTGTCACTTCTCCATGCTGCAATGATTTTTAAATCAGGAGCAAGTGCTTTGATACCAAGTTCAAAACGAATCTGGTCATTTCCTTTACCTGTTGCACCGTGGCAGATAGCTGTAGCACCTTCTTTTCTTGCAATTTCTACAAGTCTCTTTGCAATAACTGGTCTTGCCATAGAAGTACCAAGTAAGTATTTGTTTTCATAAACTGCATGACCCTGTACGCATGGAACAACATATTCGTCACAGAATTCATCAATGACATCTTCAATATATAATTTTGTTGCACCACAGGATTTTGCTCTTTCTTCCAAGCCGTCTAATTCTTCACCCTGTCCACAGTCGATGCATACGCATACAACATCATAGTCAAAGTTTTCTTTTAACCAAGGGATAATTGCAGTAGTGTCAAGTCCGCCTGAATAAGCCAAAATAACTTTTTCTTTCATGATAATAGCCTCCGTTTGTATTATGATTCATTTCATATTTAATGTCCTGCAATTAATATACAACATTTATATGCGGAATGCAAGTGCAAATTTATACATTTTAAATGAATAAATGCAAAAAATAAATGCATAAACATAAAAAAGTGTTGAATAATATTCGAGAAGAATGTATAATTATGCAAAAGTAAGAAGGAGAAAGTGCATATCAGAGATATTAGAACATAAATTATTCTTAAAAGTTTATGTATAAAATAGCAAAGAATGTTGAGTTTCTTCTTATTTTGAAGTATGATTAACTATTAGATGTTTACATTTTAAGGATTTGTGATAATCCGATTAATTCAATGAGAGGTGACTATTTGTGAAAACAAAGATTTTTATTGACGGTAGTGAAGGAACAACGGGATTAAGAATACATGAACGATTTTCAGGACGTGATGATGTTGAACTTTTAACAATTTCATCAGAGCTTAGAAAAGATGTAGAAGAGAGAAAGCGATTAATCAATGCGTCAGATATTACATTTTTGTGTCTTCCAGATGCTGCTGCAAGAGAGTCAGTCAGTCTGGTTGAGAATGACAATGTAAAGATTATTGATACATCTACAGCACATAGAACAGAAGAAGGCTGGGCATATGGATTTCCAGAATTGTCTGCAACACATAGAGAAGCAATTGTAACAGGAAAAAGAATTGCAGTTCCAGGCTGCCATGCGACAGGATTTATGTCCTTGGTGTATCCACTTGTTACAGCAGGTATATTATCCCCTGATTATCCTGTATCTGCATTTTCACTGACAGGATATAGTGGTGGCGGCAAAAAAATGATTGCAGAATATGAAGGAGAGGAACGTGACAAGACACTTGATTCTCCAAGAGAGTATGCGCTTACCCAGCAGCATAAGCATCTGAAAGAAATGCAGAAAATTACAGGGCTTAGTCGACAACCTTTATTTTCTCCAATTGTAGCGGATTATTATAGTGGAATGGTAGTATCTCTTCCACTTTATACAGATGCATTAAAGAAAGAAGCTTTAGAAAAAGAGTCAACAGGAAGTATGCCACAGATGCTTCAGGCATTCTTCCAGAATTACTATAAAGGACAGAAGTTTATTCAGGTAATGAATGAGGAAGAGACAGCTGCCTTAAATGGAATGCTTCCAGGGAATGGATGCAGTGGGTTTGATGGTCTTAAAATTTACGTGACTGGCAATGATGAGAGAGTTGTTGTGTCAGCCCAGTTTGATAATCTTGGAAAAGGTGCTTCAGGAGCAGCAATCCAGTGTCTGAATATCCTTCTTGGATGTGAGGAAAGTAAAGGATTAAATTTATGATAAGAGCAATGACGATAGAAGATTATGATAACGTATATGCACTTTGGATGCGTATCAAAGGCTTTGCTATGAGAAGCATTGATGATTCGAAAGAGGGCGTGGAACGTTTCTTATTAAGAAATCCGGGATTGAGTGTTGTGGCAGAGGAGAATGGCAAGATTGTAGGTGCAATTCTCTGTGGCCATGATGGAAGACGTGGATGTATGTATCATGTGTGCGTAGATCCAGATTGTAGAATGCAGGGCATTGGTAAAGCAATGGTCGTATTTGCGATGGAAGCATTGAAAAAGGAACACATCAGTAAGATTTCGCTGATTGCCTTTACGGAAAATGACATTGGTAATGCTTTTTGGAACAAAATTGGCTGGACGAAGCGTTTAGATTTAAATTATTATGATTTTGTCCTGAATACAGAAAACATTGTAGCATTTAATAAATAGTTTACATAATGTATGAACTTGCATAATACATAGAATGTGCCAGTATAAGAAAAAGATAGTGTTATATATAGAACCGAATGGGAGAGAAGAATGATGAAAATTATAACAGGCGGTGTTACCGCAGCAAAAGGATTTGAGGCAGGAGCAGTAGAAGCTGGAATCAAATATGCGAATAGAACAGATATGGCAATTGTATACAGTCAGGTGCCATGTAAGGCAGCAGGTACATTTACGAGCAATGTTGTAAAAGCAGCACCAGTTGTATGGGATAAAGAGGTAGTGACCAATTCTGCGTTTGCGCAGGCTGTCATTGTAAATTCTGGTATTGCGAATGCATGTACAGGAAAACAGGGATATGAATATTGTAAAGCAACAGCAGAGGCAGCAGCAGAGGTATTGCATATTCCAGAGGATGCTGTACTGGTAGCATCAACAGGTGTGATTGGTATGCAGCTTCCAATTGAGAAGATGCAGGCAGGAACAAAGGCTCTTGCAGAAGTAAAAGAAGCAACATTGGAAGCGGGAACGAGAGCAGCAAAAGCAATTATGACAACAGATACTGTACATAAAGAAGTAGCAGTACAGATAGAGATTGGTGGAAAAACAGTTACCATTGGTGGTATGTGTAAAGGTTCCGGTATGATTCATCCAAATATGTGTACGATGCTCGGATTTGTCACAACAGACATAGCAATTTCCAAAGAACTGCTACAGCAGGCATTAAGTGAGGATGTAAAGGATACTTTTAACATGGTATCCGTAGATGGAGATACTTCTACCAATGATACCTTGTTATTACTTGCAAATGGTATGGCAGAAAATGCCGAGATTACTGAAAAAAATGAAGATTATGACAAATTTGTAGAGGCGCTTCATTATATCGATGAAACACTTGCAAAGAAAATGGCAGGGGACGGAGAAGGTGCGACAGCCTTGTTTGAGACAAAAGTAATCAATGCTGAAACGAAGGAACAGGCAAAAACAATTGCAAAATCTGTGATCTGTTCCAGTCTGACTAAGGCAGCAATCTTCGGACATGATGCAAACTGGGGAAGAATTCTTTGTGCAATGGGTTATTCAGGAGCACAGTTTGATCCTGAAAATGTAGAGTTGTTTTTCCAAAGCAAATCCGGATGTATCCAGATTTATAAGGATGGTGTTGCAACTGATTATAGTGAAGAAGACGCAACAAAGATTTTGTCAGATGAAGAGGTTACTGTTTTAATTGATATGAAAATAGGTAATGCAACAGCAACAGCATGGGGTTGTGATTTGTCCTATGATTATGTTAAAATCAATGCAGATTATCGTTCTTAATAAAATACTGGCGTAAAGCGTCGATGGAGGATAAAAATGAATCAGAAAGATATGGATACACTTTTAAAGAAGGCAGAAGTGTTGATTGAAGCACTTCCTTATATACAGAATTTTAACCGTAAGATTATCGTTGTAAAATACGGTGGAAGTGCGATGTCTAACGAGGAATTGCAGAAAAATGTTATCAAAGATGTAACGTTGTTAAAACTTGTAGGTTTTAAACCAATCATTGTACATGGCGGTGGTAAAGAAATCAGCCGCTGGGTAGAAAAAGTTGGTAAGGAGCCGGAATTTATCAATGGACTACGTGTGACAGATGCTGAGACGATGGAAATTGCAGAAATGGTATTATCCAAAGTAAATAAGCGTCTTGTAACAATGGTACAGGAATTGGGCGTAAAAGCAGTTGGTATTACTGGCAAAGATGGTGGATTATTGCAGGTAGATAAAAAATATTCTGATGGCAAGGATATTGGATTTGTTGGTGATGTCAAAGAAGTAAATCCTAAGATTTTATATGATTTATTAGAGAGTGATGTTTTGCCAATTGTAGCACCGATTGGATTAGATGATAATTTTGATACATACAATATCAATGCCGATGATGCTGCATGCGCAATTGCAAAAGCAGTACATGCAGAAAAACTTGCATTTTTAACTGACATTGAAGGTCTTTATAAAGATATCAATGACAAGTCTTCTTTTATCTCAAGACTGACTGCATCAGAAGCAGATGCTTTGATATCAGACGGATTTATTGGTGGAGGAATGCTACCAAAGTTAAATAACTGTACATCTGCAATTAAAAACGGTGTAAACAGAGTACATATTTTAGATGGAAGAATTCCACATTGTCTATTGCTTGAAATATTTACACATGAAGGCATAGGCACAGCAATTATTAAAGACGAAGAATAGTACTGATGCATACTCTTTTGTCAGTATCATGGAAAGGATAGAGTCTTATGATGAAACAATATATTGATGAAGCAGAAGCTGCGCTTCTTCATACTTATAACAGATATCAGGTCGTACTGGATAAAGGTGACGGCGTATATTTATATGACATTGAAGGCAAAAAGTATCTTGACTTTGTATCCGGTATTGCCGTATTTGCATTAGGATATAATAACAAAGAGTATAATGATGCCTTAAAGGAACAAATTGATAAAGTAATTCATACATCCAATTATTATTACAATGTTCCTGCAATTGAGGCTGCCAAGAAGTTAAAAAAAGTATCTGGTATGGACAGAGTCTTTTTTACAAACAGTGGTGCAGAAGCAGTAGAAGGTGCCATCAAGGCAGCAAGAAAATATGCTTACTTAAAAGACGGCACGACAGACCATGAAATCATTGCCATGAATCATTCTTTTCATGGAAGAACAATGGGAGCGCTTTCTGTAACAGGCAATCCAAAATATCAGGAAGCATTTCAGCCAATGATTGGCAATATTAAGTTTGCCGATTTGAATGATTTTGAAAGCGTAAAGGCGCAGGTAACAGATAAAACATGTGCGATTTTATTTGAAACTGTACAGGGTGAGGGTGGTATTTATCCTGCAACAGAAGAATTTATGAAACAGGTAAAAGCGCTTTGTGAGGAAAAAGATATTTTGCTTATCTTAGATGAAATCCAGTGCGGTATGGGTAGAACGGGTACCATGTATGCATGGCAGCGTTTCGGAATCAAACCAGACATTATGACAACAGCCAAAGCGCTTGGATGTGGTGTGCCGGTTGGTGCATTTTTAATGACTGAGAAGGTAGGCCAGGCATCCTTAACAAGTGGTGATCACGGCACAACATACGGTGGTAATCCATTGGCAGGTGCTGCAATCAGTAAGGTTTTGGATTTGTTTGAAAAAGAAAATATCCTTGCGCACGTAAATGAAGTTGCACCATATCTTGAGAAGCGTCTTGATGAATTGGTAGAGAAATATGAATTTATCGAAACAAGACGTGGTGTAGGTCTGATGCAGGGACTTGTATGCAACAAACCAGTAGGTGATATAATCAATAAGGCATTAGAAAATGGATTGATTTTAATTAATGCTGGAACACAGATTATCCGTCTGGTGCCACCACTTGTGATTACAAAAGAGCATGTAGATGAGATGATTGCATTGTTAGACAAGAGTCTTGCATAAACCTTGTAGTAAGAAAGAGGAATAGAATATGAGTCTGAAAAAAAGACTGCTCTCGGTGCTTGTACTGTTAAGTGTATTAGTGTGTACGACAACCTATACGGACTATAAGAATACAATAGAGCCAGCGGAGGTGCCGTTGGCAGCATTTATGGCAAAGGATACTTTGTATTTTTGGTATGCGGATGCTGCCTTAACAGGATATTTGGAAAGTGTTTGTCTGGATTATTATGAACAGACAGGCTATCGTGTGACACCAATATTGCATTCTGGTCTGGAGTATTTGGAGGATATTAACGAAGCGTCTGTGCGCTCCGATGAGGTGCCGGATTTGATTGTTATGAGCAACGATTCGTTAGAGAAGGCGTATCTTGCTGGTCTTGCCAGTGAAATTTGGGATACAATGAATCTGTATAACATGGCATCCTACCCGCAGACAGCGCTTGATGCAGTAACATATAAAGATAGACAGGTTGCGTATCCTTTTTATTATGAAACAAGTGCCCTTCTTTTTAATAAGACATATTTGCAAGAGCATGCGGAGAATTTGATAGAGGCAGAAGCTGATACACAGACGGCAGAAGCAGCAGAAGAAGCCATTGAAAATGCAAGTTCACAAGAAGAGGCATTAGAGGCAGTAGATGCTATTGAGCATACGGAATTTACAGAAGAAGAACTGGCAGCAGAGGCAGAACAAGCCATAGATACACTTGTGCCATCGACGATTGATGATATTCTGGCATTTGCTGATACCTATGATGCACCAGAACAAGTCGAAGCTGTTTTTAAGTGGGATGTGTCAGATATTTTTTATAATTATTTTGTTGTAGGTAATTATATTAATGTGGGTGGTATCAATGGAGATGATGCGGCACAAATAGATATTTATAATGACAATACCATTTCCTGTATGAGGTATTATCAGGATTTAAATCAGTTCTTTTCTATTGATACGAAAACGTCGGATTATGATTCCATTATTCAGGAATTTATTGATGGAAAGATTGTATACACGATTGCTACAACAGATGCCATTGCCAAAATTGAAGCAGCAAAGGCAGAAGGTGGATTTGTATCCGCAGAAGGTGAAACATATGAATACGCAGTAACAGCAGTTCCAAACTTAAATGAGACACTTTCTACCAGAAGTCTTTCTGTTACGTATGGTGTTGTAGTAAACGGCTATTCAGAGAAAAAAGAGATTGCCAATGATTTTGCCAAATTCTTAACATATGATAAGGCAGACAATTTGTATGAAAGAACAGGGAAAGCATCTGCCAAATTGAATGCTTCCTATGAGAATGACAACTTAAATGGTTTTATGGCAGAATATAAGAAATCTGTTCCAATGCCAAAGATGTTAGAGACAAGTAATTTCTGGGTGCAGCTCGAAATCTGTTTTGCGAAAATCTGGTCAGGTGAAGATGAGAATGCGCAGCTGCAAGGATTGTCCGAGCAGATTATGCTGCAGATTACTGGCGGCGAATAATACAAATGAATAAGGATATACTAGAGAGAGACAACTACGTGGTCTCTCTTTTTAGTCCAATAAGACGGCTCGTGAAACGTGCCGGCGCTTGGCAATATAAGGGTAGTCCGAGAACGGGAGGAATGGAACATGATAGGTTTTTTGATTGCACTTTTATCAGGAGCGCTTATGAGTATTCAAGGTGTGTTTAACACACAGGTAACAAAAACTTCAGGCATTTGGGTTGCGAATGCGTTTGTGCAGTTTAGCGCACTGCTTGTCTGCCTGCTTGCGTGGATTACAACAGACAGAACTTCTTTTGGGACAATTATGAAGGTTGAACCCAAATATATGTTACTTGGTGGTGTGATTGGCGCGTTCATTACGTATACGGTTATAAAGAGTATGGAGATGTTAGGACCTGCAAAAGCAGTTATGCTTATCGTCATTGCGCAGCTTATCATTGCATATATCATTGAACTTTTTGGAATGTTTGGGGTAGAAAAGCAGCCTCTTGAGATAAGAAAAGTCATAGGAATGCTGATTGCTATAGTCGGAATAATTATATTTAAGTGGAATTAGGGAAAAAGGCGGGTTTTTTTAAAAAATTTTTAAGATTTTTGTGAGGATTTTTCGTTTAGAAACTCTTGTAAAGAAAAGTATTATTTTATATGATAGTAATAGTTGCATAGAGGGGCTTTGGCGTATGGATACGGTAAAGGAGCTATGCATATGATAAAAAATAAGAAAAAAATATTGATAAGCTTATTATTACTTACATTTTTTTTGTGTGGGTGCGAAAAAAAAGAAGAAGTTGTGCTGTCTTTTGATAATAGCACGGTGGATTTTGAAGATAGCACAGCGCAGGCGAATACACAAGAAGAAGTTACGCAGATGCAGCAAGAAACGGTACCGATGCAAACTGATGTACTAGAAGGAGAAGCACAGGCACAGTCCAAAGAGAAACTGTTGTTGGAAGATACTGCTTATGCGTATGTACATATTTGCGGTGCAGTTGTGTCACCAGGTGTATATAAGGTAAGAGCAGGCAGTCGGATTTATGAGGTTATTGATTTGGCGGGCGGATTTTTGCCAGAGGCATGTACCGAATATAGAAATCAGGCACAGCCGATTGAGGATGGTATGCAAATTGTAATACCAACTAGGCAGGAGGTTCTAGCAGGCGAAGTTTTCTCAGAGAATAGTGAAATAGGACAAAAAGGTAGCCAAGGGCAGTTTGCAGAGGAAACTGCACTAGTTAACATAAATACAGCATCCAAAGAAGTACTCTGTACGCTTCCGGGAATTGGTGAGGCACGTGCAGAGAGTATTATTCAGTACAGAAAAGAATATGGTGTATTTCATACAGAAGAAGATTTGATGTTAGTAGAGGGGATAAAAGAAAAGGCTTATCTTAAATTAAAAGATTATATAACAGTAAAATAGTAGATAGTGTGAAAAGGCTTGAGGATTATTATGGGAAAAAGAGTGTTAGTAGTTGATGATGAGAAATTAATTGTTAAGGGAATCCGTTTTAGCTTAGAACAGGATGGCATGGAGGTAGACTGTGCCTATGATGGTGAAGAAGCGGTTGAACTTGTGAAGAACAATGAATATGATATGATTCTTTTGGATGTTATGCTGCCAAAGCTGACAGGGTTTGAAGTATGTCAGCAGATTCGAGAATTCTCTAATGTACCTATTGTTATGTTGACTGCAAAAGGTGAAGATATGGATAAAATATTAGGTTTGGAATATGGTGCGGATGATTATATTACGAAACCATTTAATATTTTGGAAGTAAAGGCTCGAATCAAAGCAATTATGCGTCGTACATCCAAAAAGGAGATAGCACAGGAAGAAACTGATAAAGTAATTCAGAGTGGCGACATGAAATTAGACTGCGAGGGCAGAAGAGTATATATCAGTGGGAAAGAGATTAACCTGACAGCCAAAGAATTTGATGTGTTAGAGTTGCTAATTTTGAATCCAAACAAAGTATACAGTAGAGAAAAGCTGCTAAAAACAGTTTGGGGAGAAGACTATCCAGGTGATGTACGTACAGTGGATGTACATATTAGAAGACTCCGTGAAAAAATTGAAGCTAACCCAAGCGAGCCAAAATATGTTTATACAAAATGGGGCGTAGGATATTTTTTCAAGGCATAAGTGCCAGATGGAGTAGATTATGAATCTAAAAGTTAAGGAAATCTTAGGCAGGCTGCATTTTTTTCGCAGCCTGAGCGTAAGAATATTTTTCATTATCTTAATTGTTGGGATTGTTCCCAGCATCATTTTACGTCATGGCATTTTGATGAATTATGAAGAGCATGCTGTGAATGTTAAAACATCGGAGGCGCAGAACCAGTTAAAGATATTGGCGAATCATCTCATTAATTATGGTTATCTGCAGGACCCTTCGTCTGAAGTTATCAATGCGGAATTAAATCAGCTTTCCAACTTATATGATGGGCGTGTTATGATTATCGACCGCAATTTCAAAATTATCAAAGATACTTATGGAATTAGTCAAGGAAAAACCATGATCTCGGAAGAGGTTATTCAGTGTTTTAAAGGAACGAGTATATCCAAATATGATGCCAATAACGGATATATTGAATTAACGACACCGATTACATCGGTAGATTTGAAGATGGGGGATGAAGCCAAGCCAGCGTCAGTTGTAGTTGGTGTTATGTTAACAAGTGTTTCTTCAGACTCTATTCGATTGACAATGGATACGCTAAGTAGAAAAGCATTTGTCATTGAAATGATTGTTTTCATTCTCATTATTGGTATGGCAATGGTGGTCTCACGTGCGCTAGTCAAACCGTTTGCAAGAGTAACACAGGCAATCAATGAGGTAAAGGAAGGTTATACAGACGAGCAGATTTCGGTATCGGATTATGTAGAGACAGAACATATTGTAGATGCGTTTAATCAGTTGCTAAATAGGATGAAGGTATTGGACGATTCCCGGCAGGAATTTGTATCTAATGTCTCGCATGAATTGAAAACACCATTAACATCCATGAAAGTTCTGGCTGATTCTTTGATTATGCAGGGGGATGTACCAAATGAACTGTACAAAGAATTTATGGAAGATATTGCAGCAGAGATTGAGAGAGAAAATAAAATTATCACTGACCTGCTTTCACTTGTAAAGATGGATAAAAAAGAGGCTGGAATGAATATTTCAGTTGTTGATATCAATGGACTTGTAGAATTGATTTTAAAGCGCCTTCGTCCGATTGCAAGAAAACAGGATGTAGAAGTTGTATTTGAAAGCATTCGTCCAGTAACAGCAGAAGTAGATGAAGTGAAAATGACACTCGCAATCTCCAATCTGGTAGAAAATGCGATTAAATACAATAAGGAGCATGGATGGGTTAAAGTTTTGTTAGATGCGGATCATCAGTTCTTTACACTAGAAATATCAGATTCTGGCATCGGTATTCCCGAAGCAGATTTTGACCATATTTATGAAAGGTTTTTCAGAGTGGATAAATCACATTCCAGAGAGATTGGCGGTACAGGCTTAGGACTTGCCATTACCAGAAATGCAATTTTAATGCATAGGGGTTCTATTAAGGTAAGCAGTATAGAGGGAGAAGGCACTTGCTTTACTGTCAAAATTCCACTGACACATCTTGCATAAGAGAGGGAAACAGAATATGAGAAAAGGAAGTAAATGCTGTACTGTGCTGTTTATGTTCGCCCTTATGATTGCGTTGCTTACAGCGTGTGGCAAACAGGAAACACAGACAGGCAGTATATATTATGTGTACTATCTGAATAAGGCAGAGACGAAGGTTGTGACACAGGAGTACGAAGCAATCCATAAAAAAGAAGAGACACAGGCGTTGATAGATGAATTGCTGGATAGATTGCAGACTGTACCAGAAAGTATAGAAGAACGGGAGCCAATCAATACAGCTATTACGCTTTTGGATTATCAATTTACGGATGGACAATTGATTTTGAATTTTGACGAGAATTACCGCATGATGCCTCCGACCACAGAAGTTCTTGTCCGTGCAGCAATGGTACGTACTATGACACAAATCGAAGGTGTGCAGTTTGTATCGATAACTGTAAGAAGCGAACCGTTGACAGATATGTTAGGGAATGTAGTGGGTGCTATGACAGCAGATATGTTTATTGATAATGCTGGCAATGAAATCAATGCGTATGAGAAGGTCAGATTACACTTGTATTTTGCAAATGCAGATGGTACAAAGCTTGTCCCAGTAACGAGAGACGTTGTATATAACAGTAACATTTCATTGGAAAAACTTGTGATTGAAGAAACGATAAAGGGGCCTACAGAAGAAGAGGTTAAGCTATATGATGTATATCCAGTCATTAGTCCTGAAACAAAATTGGTTACTGTAACGGTGAAAGATGGCATTAGTTATGTAAATTTCGACAATACATTTTTAACACAAACCTATAATGTGACATCTGATGTTACGCTTTATGCATTTGCCAATGCTCTTGTGGAGTTGTCAAATGTTAATAAAATGCAAATTTCTATTAATGGAGAGACAGATATTATGTATCGTGAGAGTACGAGTTTAACTACAGTATTTGAGCGTAATCTGGAAATTGTAGATTCTTAAAGGAATTGATAATAATTTAGCGCTGCGGAAATGATGGAACAATTGCTTAGGGGATTGTTTATCACAAGCAGCGCGTACAATTTCAATGCTTTATTATAGGTGAAATAGGAAAGAAAGAGGTTCGTTATTTGAAAAGGCATTTGTGTGTGATATGCCTTGTGTTTACCGTAGTATTAGGAATCGTTATGCAGTTATGGTCTGTGCCGCCTATACGAATCGATATTGATGACGGGCAGATGATTACGGTTACGGGAACGGTATATCAAAAAGAAATCAAATATAACAATTCAGTTATTTATCTAGAGGATGTGTCAATTCTGGCAACATCCAGTCAGCCTTCCATTCGGAAGGAACATCAATCAACAGAAACATTGCAAATGAAACAATTACATATAGAAAATATAATGTGTTACATGAATATGAAAGGGACTGAGCAAAACCTGCCTTGCATCGGAAGCACTGTATCTATAATGGGGGAATTCTGGAATTTTAGGGAAGCAACAAATCCAGGGGAGTTTGATACAAAAGAGTATTATCACTTATTAGGGATTGCATGTAGTTTGCAGAAAGCGCAGCTGATACGCAAAAGTGTAACCTATCATGTGCTAAGAGAAGCATTATGGCAATTTAGCAGAAAATGTGCTTCAGTATATGAATGCTGTATGAATGAACAGGATGCGTCTGTTATGAAAGCAATGCTTTTAGGACAAAAGGGGGAACTTGATACTGAAATCAAAAAACTGTATCAGCAGGCAGGGATAGCGCATCTGTATGCTATTTCTGGTCTGCATATCTCCCTGATTAGTGGTGGGATTTATAAGGCTTTGCGTAAAGCTGGAACGCCGATTTGGCTTGCAGCATTAACCGGGTGTACATTTTTAATTTTGTATGTCATGATGACAGGTATTAGTGCTTCTTCATTTAGAGCAATTATTATGTTTTTGCTTTCACTGTTGGCAGATTGTGTAGGGCGGACATATGATATGTTGACTGCATTAGCAGTTTCAGCGGTATTGCTTTTGATCGAACAACCATTGTATTTATATCAGACAGGATTTCAGTTGTCTTTTGCAGCAATTCTTGGCATTGGAATTGTGGGACCACCTATACGTGAACTGCTATCTGTAAAAGGCTTTTGGGGCAAGGTCTGGAGTGCATTTTCAGCAAGTTTAAGTGTATCGCTTGCAACATTACCAATTCAAATTTCTTCTTATTATAGTGTCAATATCTATTCTATTTTTCTTAATCTTTTTGTGATTCCTTGTATGAGTATTATACTGCCAGCGGGAGGCGCTGGACTTTTTCTAGGACTTTGCAACGAAGCGGCAGGGAGTTTGATACTGCAAATTTGCCATTACCTACTCGTTTTTTATGAAAAAAGCAGTCAATGGACAATTTCCATTCCAGGCAGTATATGGATAACCGGTGCTTCCACAAACTGGCAGATTGTCCTGTATTATATCATGCTGTTAGGTGGAGTGTATTTGCTCCATTGGATAAAAAAAGTAGAGAGAGTTAAAGCGGTAATAAGGAAGGACGGGGTAGAAGACGCTAAAGAGAGGAGAAGAAGAATGAGAAAGGAGTAGAGGGTGTTGAAGAGGTAATGGGAAAGAGCGGGGTAGAAGACGCTAAAGAGAGGAGAAGAAGAATGAGAAAGGAGTAGAGGGTGTTGAAGAGGTAATGGGAAAGAGTGGGATAAAAGGTGTTAAAAAGGTAGCCATAATGGAACAGTGTATGAATGGTGGAACTAAAAAGTGGTACATGGTTAAGAAAATGGGTATTGTGGGTGTGTGGATTGTTTTATCGATAGTTATGTTAACTGTAAAGAGCAGGAATTGTATGAAAATTACGTTTCTTGATGTTGGGCAGGGGGATGCTATTGTTGTACAGTCTGAAACAGGTCACACCTATTTGATAGATGGAGGCAGCAGTTCTAATAACAAGATAGCAGAATATCAGTTAATTCCATATTTAAAATATAACGGTATTGATACGATAGAGTGTGCGTTTGTCAGCCATTTGGATGAAGATCATTATAATGGGATTTTATATTTGTTACAGTCAGGAAAGAGGGAAGGAATTCAAGTAAAGCAACTCATATTATCGGCGGCGGATATAAAGGATGAGTCTTATCAAGAAATATGTGCAGCTGCAAATAGGAACATGACAGAAGTGTCATACATGAAACGCGGCGACTATTTGCAGGACGAAAAATTGCTGATAGAATGCCTTTATCCGATTTGTGACACTACTGTCAGTGAACGAAATGAAGCATCACTTGCTCTTGCGGTTCGGTATGATACATTTCTTGGCGTATTCATGGGTGATTTGGGAACAGAACAGGAAATGGTAATCATGAAACAGGAGGTAGAGGAAAAGGAGCAAGAGCAAGAGACAATGATGGTGAAACGGGAGGCAGAGGAGAAGGAGCAAGAGCAAGAGACAATGATGGTGAAACGGGAGGCAGTAGGAAATGTAACATGTATCTTGTTAAAGGCAGGACATCATGGCTCTAGGTATTCAAGTAGTAGAGCTTTTTTGGAATGGGTTAAGCCTGATGTGACAGTCATCTCCTGTGGGGAAGATAATAGCTATGGACATCCGCATGATGAAACATTGCAACGTCTTGAAAATATAGACAGTGAGGTGTTGGCTACGCCAAAACATGGTGCAATTATTGTTGAAATTGGGGAAAAAATAGAGGTTCGCTGTTGGACGAACCCCGACTAAAAAAGAAAAAGGTATGATTAGTCGGGTTGAAAGTTGCCGACCGCCCCTACTAAAAGGAGAAAAAGCGAGATTAGTCGGGTTGAAAGTCGTCGACCGCCCATACTAAGAGGAGAAAAAGTGAAATTAGTCGGGGCGAAAGTTGCCGACCGCTCCTACTAAAAGGAGCAAAAGCGAGATTAGTCGGGTTGAAAGTCGCCGACAGCCCCTACTAAAAGGAGGAAAAGCGAGATTAGTCGGGTTGAAAGTCGCTGGCAGCCCCTACTAAAAGGAGCAAAAGTGAAATTAGTCGGGTCGAAAGTCGCTGGCAGCCCCTACTAAAAGGAGAAAAAGCGAGATTAGTCGGGTTGAAAGTCGCTGGCAGCCCCTACTAAAAGGAGCAAAAGTGAAATTAGTCGGGTTGAAAGTCGCTGGCAGCCCCTACTAAAAGGAGCAAAAGTGAAATTAGTCGGGTCGAAAGTCGTCGGCACCCCCTACTAAGAGGAGTAAAAGCGAGATTAGTCGGGTCGAAAGTTGCCGGCACCCCCTACTAAGAGGAGTAAAAGAGCAATAGCATAGGAGGATTATTAATGCAAACAATGGAATCTGTACTTAGAAACGAAATATGTATACTGGAGGAAATAGTAAAGGGTGCTAGAAAACGGCTAAAAACAGCACCAACAGGACATCTTCGTATTATGAAAAAGCATAACAGAATAGAATATTATTATAGAAGCGATGGCCGAAGCAATAATCATAATAATGGAAGGTATATGAAGAAGCAGGAATTAAATCTTGCTAAAGGTATTGCGCAGAGAGATTATGATGTTTTGTTGGTGAAAAATGCAGAAGAGAGAATAAAAGGAATTACTACATTTCTAAAAATGTATGAGAAAACGAGTTTGAAGAGCTTATATGAGAAAACGAATCAATACCGCAGAGATTTAGTTTCTGTGCCTATAATGTCAGATGATGAATTTATAAAGTGCTGGCAGGCAGTGGAGTATGCGGGAAAGTCATTTGCAGAGAATTTTCAAGAAATAATTACTGAAAGAGGAGAGAGAGTAAGGTCAAAATCGGAAAAAATTATTGCAGATAAATTATATGCATTAGGGATACCGTATCGATATGAATACCCATTAATATTAGAAGGAAATATCAAGGTATATCCTGATTTTACCATTCTTAGAATGCCTGCAAGAGAAGAAGTATATTTGGAACATTTTGGAATGATGGATGATAGTAATTATGTTGATAAGGCAATATACAAGTTAGATTCATATGAAAGAAATGGAATATATCCAGGAGTGAATCTATTTATTCTTCACGAAACAAGTAAAAGAGCATTAAACATAAAAGTTGTAGACAGGCTTATCCGAAAGTTATTTTGCGTGGAATAAAAAGAAAATATGAAAACAAAACTATATGAAGTTATGGCATATGCCATCAGGTGAAAATAACAAATGCCATCAGGTGAAAACAACATAGCTCATTAGATATTATTATCATATGTTATCAAGTGAAACAAATTTAGTAAAAATCTGTTTGTGTGATCGTGTATTGGTGTTTTAGTTGTTAGATGTTATAATAATAAAAGTGTTGATGGTACATATGGCAAATGACAGCATTTGACGAAATTCTTTCTATATGACAATATATAAAGGAAAAAACTATTAGCTAGAGCCAAAGTCTTTGCGCTTTAGCGTTGCATGCATGAAAACACAACATACTCTTGAATGCAGGAGGCGGATATGCAAAGCATTTTACAAGATATCAAAGAAAATTCATATAAACAGGTTTATCTTCTATATGGTGAAGAGGCATATCTGCGCCGTCAATACAGAGATAAATTAAAGCAAGTGCTTGTGGCGGCTGATGATACGATGAATTATCATTATTATGAAGGCAAAGATACGAATCCAAATGAAGTGATAGATTTAGCAGAAACAATGCCTTTTTTTGCCGAAAGACGGGTCATTATTATAGAAAACAGTGGCTTTGTAAAGCATGGTGGAGAGGCACTTGCAGAGTATCTTACACAGCCATCACCGACAACGGTGTTTATATTTGTAGAAGCGGAAGTAGACAAAAGAAGTAAGCTTTTTAAAGCAATTCGAGATAAAGGCAGAGTAGTAGAATTTGCTGCACAGGATGAGAATACACTGAAACGGTGGATTCTTGGTCTTTTAAAAAAGGAAAATAAGCAGATTACAGAGAATGCGCTCAATTATTTTTTGAATAAGACAGGAACTGATATGGAGAATATCAGGCGTGAGTTAGAAAAAGTAATCTGTTATACGATGGAAAAAGAAGCTATTACAGAGCAAGACATCGAAGATATTTGTACGCATCGTGTACAAAATCATATTTTTGATATGGTAAGTGCCATTGCCGATAAGAAACAACGATTGGCTTTGCAGTTGTATTATGATTTGTTAACATTAAAAGAACCGCCGATGCGTATTTTGTTTTTGATTGCCAGACAATTTAATATGTTGCTTCAGGTCAAAGAATTAAAGAAAAAAGGGTATGACAATCGTGTTATTGCGGACAAAACAGGATTGCATAGCTTTGTTGTAGGAAAATATGCCGCTCAGGCATCCAAGTTTAAGACGCGCGATTTAAAAGAAGCACTAATTGCTTGTGTGGAAGCGGATGAAAGTGTAAAGACAGTTCAGATGAATGATCGTATGAGTGTAGAACTATTAATTATAAAATATAGTGTATAGCAAAAATATAGTAATAGAAGGAGCAACAATATGGAAGTTATTATTCTATGGATTGTGATGATTATTTTTATAGTAAAAATTTCAAAGAAATCAAAGCAACAGAATCAAAATCAGTCGCAGACATATAACGGACATTCTCAGGGAACATCGCAGGAAGCACCAATGCAGAGAACTCCACAGGCGAAAACAGTGGTGCCAGCGGCAAAGACTGCTATGCCAGAAATGCAAACTGCAAAGACAACTAAAAAGCAGGAGTCTGTACAAAGAGAAGAAGGTCAGTCTGTAACGGAGTATCTGCATGAGAAAGCAATGCAGGATGAGGCTGAACATAGAAAAGAAAAAATGAGAGAAGCCATGAAAGAGAGAAAATATCATGGTTATCTTAATACGGCGCAAAGATTATATCCAGGTGACCCGGTACCAGCAAATCAGAGAGTATCGATTTGTCCATATTGTGCAGCTGAAAATCTCATACCGCTTCGTGATACGAGCAAATATCACTGTTACTTTTGTCGTCATGAATTAAAATAAATAGAGTTATGTAAACATAATAAGAGGGTAAGGACTGTATTCATATGCTTTGTATGAATACAGTCCTTTTTATTGTACACATGTTTTTGTATACTAACGATAGAAAGTACAACAATAGATGATAGAAAGTAACCGGAAAAGCAAAATGTTATATAGGAGGAACGGGGTATGAGAAAAGGACAATTTATATTTTTGCTAGTATTAGTAACCATCAGCATTTTTTGCACCACACAGACAGTACAGAGTCTGGAACCAGATAAAGCACTAGTGGAAAGAGAGCAGTATTTTAATACGTTAGAGGAAAAATATGTAAGCAGTATGCGCAAGTTGCTTGCTGAGTCAGGATATGCGAATAGTGGCATTACGATGACAAGTATTATTGAGGAAAATGGAGCAAGAGAATACAGAGTTTTGTTGCATCATGATAGGTTTGAAAGAATGAGCGAATTAGAAAAAACAGAATTGGTTTCAAGGTTGGAAGAGGTTTCCTTTGCAGAGGAAAAATGTACCTTTTATCACGAATTTTTGTGAATGACAAGCTGACGGTTTGGGATTATAATAAAGACAATGTTAATTAAGTTATAAGGAGAAGGGCAATGTCTAATATTCCAAAACCGAATGAAATTTACAAACACTTTAAAGGTAATCTTTATAAAATTATAACAATGGCGTTAGATTCCGAGACAGGGGCTGATGTTGTCGTATATCAGGCATTGTACGGAGATTATAAGGTATATGTAAGAGAACTGGATATGTTTATGAGTAAGGTGGATAGAGAGAAATACCCACTCGTAACACAGGAATATCGTTTTGAATTGCAAACGGGTATTATCGGACAGCCAGTTGTTGTAGAACAGAAAGTGCAAGAAGAGCGAGTACAGGAACAAAGTCAGCAGATAGAAAGTATCATGGGACAAGATAGTGTAGATACAATAGAAGTGTCTGCCAACACAACATCAGAAGCAGAATCAGAATTAGAAACAGAATCACTAGAGGATATTCTGGACTCAATGTTGATAGAATTTTTGGAAGCAGATACGTATGAAGCAAAATTAAATATTTTAGTAGGACTTCATCATAAGGTGACAGATGATATGATTAATACGATGGCAGCTTCTCTTGATGTCGAGGTCAACGAAGAAGAACTTGAGAATCGTTATGAAGAATTAAAAGCCTGTCTGTTAACATTTGAAAAATATGAGTGTAACAGATTGCGTTAATCATAGTAAATTTATTGTATGATTGAACAGATTGCCCTGTGATGAAACCACGGAGAGGAGAATCTTTATGGCATATAGCTTAGAGAACAAACTTGTTATTGGCGTTTCATCAAGGGCATTATTTGATTTGACGAAGGAAAATGAGATATTTGAGACAAAGGGAGTAGAGGCATACTGCCAATATCAGGTGGCGCATGAAAATGAAGTGCTACGTCCTGGACCAGGTTTTGCGCTTATTCAGGCATTACTAAAGCTGAATGACTTAAAAGGAAAAAGAGATACAGTAGAAGTGATTGTAATGTCAAGAAACAGTGCAGATACTTCCTTGAGGGTGTTTAATTCTATTGCGCATTACGGACTAAATATTACACGTGCCGTGCTTGCAAGTGGTGCTTCTCTTGCACCGTATTTGAATGCCTTCAAAACAGATTTGTTTTTATCTGCTTATGAGGATGATGTACAAAGTGCGATAGACTCAAATATTGCAGCCGGTATCATATGTTGTGAGGGGATACATACATACGGGCATAAAGATAAGAAACAGATTCGTATTGCATTTGACGGAGATGCGGTTTTGTTTGCAGATGAATCTGAGCATATATTTAAAGAACGGGGCTTAAAAGCATTTGAAGAAAATGAGCAAAGAAATGCAGCAAATCCTTTGCCAGAAGGTCCATTTGCCAAGTTTTTAAAAATTATATCAGATTTGCAGAGGGAATTTCCAGTAGAGGAAGTGCCGATTCGTACAGCACTTGTCACCTCGAGAAGTGCGCCTGCGCATGAACGGGTTATTAGAACTTTGCGGGCATGGAATGTTAGAATAGACGAGGCATTTTTTCTGGGAGGAATTGCGAAAAAGGATATATTAGAGGCTTTTGGTGCAGATATCTTTTTTGATGACCAAGCGGTACACACAGAACCAGCAGCAGAAGTAGTACCTGCGGCAAGAGTACCGTATCGCAGCATCGCATGCTAAACTGTAGGCGGTACGATAGCATAATAATATAGAAGTAATCTGAAGAGTAAGGACACAGATATGTTTGATTTTACACAGATAGTAGAGCCATTATTAGAGTGGTATGACAAAGGGAGAAGGGTACTTCCGTGGCGTGAAGAACCAACACCATACAGAGTATGGATATCGGAAATTATGCTACAACAGACAAGAGTAGAAGCTGTAAAGCCATATTTTGAACGTTTTATGATGGCGTTGCCAAATACCAAGGCATTGGCAGAAGTAGAGGAAGAGAGTTTGTTAAAACTGTGGGAAGGACTTGGGTATTATAACAGGGCGCGTAACTTACAGAAAGCAGCTATTCAGATAGAGGAGCAGCATAATGGATGCATTCCTTCGGATTATGATACACTGTTAACGCTTTCAGGCATTGGAAGATATACAGCAGGTGCAATAGCATCTATTGCATATGGAGAGAAGGTGCCGGCGGTAGATGGGAATGTACTTCGTGTGATTGCGAGAGTCAGTGCAGATGATGGAGATATTTTGACTGAAACAGTCAAAAGGAGCGTGGAGCAGAGTCTGCTGGCTGTTATGCCAGAAAAGCGTGCGGGAGATTTTAATCAGGCACTCATGGAACTTGGAGCAATGGTCTGTATTCCAAATGGAGCGCCAAAGTGTGAAGTATGTCCGTGGTATCACTTTTGCGAAGCAAGAATGCAAGATAAAATTGATAGCTTACCCAAGAAAACACCGAAAAAGGCAAGAACAATCGAGAAAAAAACCATTCTGGTCATTCGGGATGAAAATAAAGCAGCACTTCGAAAAAGACCTTCGAAAGGATTACTTGCAGGATTGTATGAATTTCCGTCAATGGAAGGCCATAGAAGTAGTGAGGATGTGATTGCATATCTAAAAGACCTTGGATTGCAGCCGTTACGGATTCAAAAGCTTCCAGATGCAAAGCATATATTTACACATAAAGAATGGCATATGACAGGATACATTGTGCGTGTGGATGAACTGGCCAAAACAGAGGAAAAAGTACATGATTTTTTATTTATAGAAACAAAAGAGACGGAGGAACAATATCCGATTCCATCCGCCTTTGTTGCATATACAAAATATTTAAATATCAAAATTGGAAATGATAAATTTGTTACAGAATAAATTGTAGTTTTTCTTTCAGACACGTTGCGGTGATGTGGTCAGCCTTTGTCTCTACTTCACCGTCAGTCTGTACCCAGAGCGGAGCAGAGGTTTGAATGCTGATTTTTTCTACGCGGTAACTGAGAATATTTTTAAAACGCAGATGTTTGCCAGAGTAAGCAGTTGGCAGAATGCGTAACAGTTTGAGTTTGGACATTGGTCCTGCGATACATATGTCAAGTAGTCCGTCGGTATAGCTTGCATCAGGACAGAATTTAAAACCACCACCTTCGTAACGGTGTACCATAGAAACCGCAAACAAAAATGTAGGAAGGTGGATTGTCTCTTTATCATCCAGCGTAATGTCACAGGAAATGGATTTTGCAGCAATCAATTGTTTTAAGGCTATCCCTAGATAAGTTAACTTACCAAGGCCCAGACGATTTAAGGTATTTTTAATAGGAGAATTGAGTGCCTCTTCGCATACAGCAGCATCAAACCCAATGCCTGCTCCAACATTAAAATAGCGGGTTTTGATAGGCAAATCTTTTTCGCAGGATTCATAAGTAAGCATTCCAACATCCATACGGGTAATGGTCGGATTGTTTAGAATGTGTTCAAGCGCTTCCATGGGATTGCGAGAAATATTAAGATCTCTTGCGAGGTCATTGCTAGAACCTGTTGGAATATAAGCAACTATAGTATGTTCATAATCCTGCATACCTTGTAATACTTCGTTCATAGTACCATCTCCGCCGAGTACGATGATGATGGCAGTGTTGCCATTTGTATTAGCACTGATATTTGCAGTATATTTACAGGCATCACCGGCACCATTTGTAAAATATGGTGTGAATGCAATGTTTTTTGATTCTAAAATGGGGACAAGCTGTTCCCATATTTTTTTTCCTTTTCCTGACTTTGATGCAGGATTCACAATAATATGATACATGATTTTCTCCTAAATCTATTTCGACATTTCTCGACAATAACTTTTTTTATTTTAACAGCAATTGATTTATAAGTAAAGGAAAGACTTTTTTGAAAAAGCTCTTTCCTAAAAGGAATAACTATGCTATAATGCCTTTAGCTTAATACAGTGGAAAAGTAAGTGATAAAGAATAAGGAGGCACACCATGTATTCATTAGAAGAAGTAAAAAAAGTAGATCCTGAAATTGCAGAAGCGATTGTGGCAGAGGAACAGAGACAGAACAGCCATATTGAGCTGATTGCATCTGAAAACTGGGTAAGTAAAGCAGTTATGGCTTCTATGGGAAGCGTGCTTACAAATAAATATGCAGAAGGTTATCCGGGTAAAAGATATTATGGCGGATGCGACTGCGTTGACGTAGTTGAAAATCTTGCAATTGAACGTGCAAAGGAATTATTTGGATGTGACTATGCAAATGTACAGCCACACTCAGGCGCACAGGCTAACTTAGCAGTGCAGTTCGCTGTTTTAAACCCTGGTGATACAGTTATGGGTATGAACTTAGACCACGGCGGACATCTTACACATGGTTCACCAGTTAATATTTCTGGTAAATATTTCAACATCGTACCTTACGGTGTAAATGATGATGGTTTCATTGATTATGAAGAATTAAGAAGAATTGCGCTTGAGTGCAAACCTAAAATGATTATTGCAGGTGCAAGTGCATATGCGAGAACAATTGATTTTAAGAAATTCAGAGAAGTAGCAGATGAAGTTGGCGCTGTACTTATGGTAGATATGGCACACATTGCAGGGCTTGTAGCTGCTGGAGTTCATCCAAGCCCAATGCCATATGCAGATGTTGTTACAACAACAACACATAAAACACTTCGTGGACCAAGAGGCGGTCTTATTCTTGCAAATAAAGAAGCAGCAGAGAAATATAACTTTAACAAAGCTATTTTCCCAGGTATCCAGGGTGGTCCTCTGATGCACGTTATTGCAGGTAAAGCAGTATGCTTTAAAGAAGCATTAAGTGATGAATTCAAAGCATATCAGAGAGCAATTGCAGACAATGCACAGGCTCTTTGCAAAGGTCTTATGGACAGAGGAATTAAAATTGTATCTGGTGGTACAGACAATCACCTTATGTTAGTAGACCTGACAAACTTTGGTCTGACAGGTAAAGCAGTTGAAAAACTTCTTGATCAGGCTCATATCACATGTAACAAAAATACAATTCCAAATGATCCACAGTCTCCATTTGTAACAAGTGGTATCAGACTTGGAACACCTGCAGTTACATCCAGAGGTATGAATACAGAAGATATGGATAAAATTGCAGAAGCAATTGCACTTGTTATCAAAGGCGGCGAAGAAAATGTACCACAGGCAAGAGCAATTGTGCAGGAACTGACAGATAAATATCCGTTGGTGTAATTACATAGCCAAATGAAAGAAAATAGCAGCATAGATACAGGCGCGACTTTTAACCGTTTTGTGGTTTCATTAAGAAAGTACCAAAGTAAGGTTATTGTCGAACTGCACATATGCTGCTGTTTTTTGTAAAACTCAAACAGTGGTTCGACGGTTGCATGCAATCAAAATCAGGTGCTAAGAAATGATAATATTTTCCTGAAAAGATACCCTATGCAAAAATAAAAGTACAGATACAAGTACGTGTAATAAACGGCTTTGCGTAGTAACTCATGGATAAGATAATAGAGAAAGGTACAAAAGATGAGGTATTCTATTTTAGACAGAATTCGTGGATTAACAGTCGTTAGTATGATTCTATATCATGCAGTGTGGGATTTGGTATACATATTTGCCATAGATTGGACATGGTATCGTTCTATTTTAGCATATGTATGGCAACAGAGTATTTGCTGGACATTTATTCTGCTTTCAGGTTTCTGCTGGTCATTTGGCAGAAAAAAGTGGAAACGCGGATTTATTGTATTTGCGGCAGGAATTCTGATTACAGCCGTTACACTGATATTTATGCCGGGGCAGAGAATTGTGTTTGGTATATTGACTTGTCTGGGGTCTTGTATGCTACTGATGATTCCACTAGAAAAAATATTGGCAAAAGTACCGTCAATTGTAGGGTTACTTGCAAGTGTGTTGTTGTTTATGATATTTCGTAATGTAAATGAGGGATTTCTTGGCTTTGAGAACTTCAATTTTGTAAAGCTACCAGAATCTCTATATCAGAATAAGTTTATGACATACTTGGGCTTTATGGAGGATGGATTTTATTCTACAGATTATTTCTCATTATTGCCGTGGCTCTTTTTGTTTGTGACGGGATATTTTATGTACAGGCTTGTAAAGGAGAGCGGGAAGTTAGAAAAACTAGCAACATGGAATAAGACTGGTAGTCAGGAGAGGAAGAAGTTTCATTATCTGCTTACCGCTTTGGAATGGATAGGAAGGTATTCGTTGCTTGTATATATGGTGCATCAGCCGATTGTGTATGTGGTGTTATGGGGAGTAATTAGTATTTTGTAGAAAGTGTGATTTCTAAAACAGAATTTTGTGGAAAAACAAACTAATGATGTAGTAATATGAAATAAGTTGTGATATACTAAATGAAGATAATTCAGTATTATCCATTGTTTTTACAGTATGTAGGGTAATTAAGTGTGATGCGTT
>JAFUQM010000069.1 GCA_017472325.1 Lachnospiraceae bacterium | reverse complement strand
CGAAAATAAATGTTCTTGGATAAAAATCCATTTCTGGATGCTCTTTTAACTCATTGTACAAATACATAATATGTAAAATGTTCATCAGCTGGCGTTTGTATTCATGAAGTCTCTTAACCTGTACGTCAAAGATAGAACGTGGATCAACTTCAATACCATTATTTTCTAAAATATATTCAGCAAGACGAACTTTATTTTTGTACTTGATGTTCATGAATTCCTGCTGTGCTTTTTCATCATTAGCATATACTTTCAGCTTATTAATCTTTGGAAGGTCTGTAATCCAGTCTGCACCAACATGTGCTGTTACCCAATCTGCTAATAATGGGTTACCATGTAACAGGAAACGTCTCTGTGTAATACCATTTGTCTTGTTGTTAAACTTTTCAGGCATCATTTCATAGAAATCTTTTAATTCCTGATTCTTTAAGATTTCTGTGTGTAATCTTGCAACACCATTTACAGAGTAACCTGCCGCAATAGCAAGATGTGCCATCTTAACCTGACCATCATAAATAATAGCCATTTTGCGAACTTTTTCCTGATTGCCTGGATACTGCTGTTCAATCTGCATAATGAATCTTCTATTGATCTCTTCTACAATCTGATAGATTCTAGGAAGAAGTCTTGAGAATAACTCAATTGGCCATTTTTCCAGTGCTTCGGACATAATGGTATGATTTGTATATGCACATGTTTTTGTTGTCACTGCCCACGCTTCATCCCATGTAAGGAAATATTCATCCATCAGAATTCTCATTAATTCTGCTACCGCAACAGTTGGATGTGTATCATTTAACTGGAATGTTACTTTTTCATGGAACTTGTGAATATCACTGTGGTTTCTCATGTATTTCGCAACTGCTTCCTGTACGGATGCAGAAATAAAGAAATACTGCTGTTTTAAACGTAACTCTTTACCTGCATAGTGATTATCGTTTGGATATAATACTTCTACAATATTTCTTGCAAGGTTTTCCTGCTCTACTGCTTTCTGATAATCACCTTTATCAAAAGAATCCAGTTTGAAGCATTCTACTGGCTGCGCATCCCAGATACGAAGTGTATTAACGATGCCATTACCATAACCAACGATTGGAAGGTCGTAAGGAATTGCAGTAACAGACTGATATCCTTCCTGTGAGAAATTACTTCTTCCATTTTCGTCTACTGTTACATTTACATAACCACCAAATTTAACTGTTTTTGCATATTCTGGTCTTCTCAGTTCAAATGGATTACCATCAGCAAGCCAGTTATCTGGTACTTCTACCTGATAACCATCTCTGATTTCCTGTTTAAACATACCATAACGATAACGAATACCACAACCATATGCTGCATAGCCTAATGTTGCAAGTGAGTCAAGGAAACATGCTGCAAGTCTTCCGAGACCACCATTACCAAGTGCTGCATCTGGCTCTTGGTCTTCTACAAGATTTAAATCAAGACCAAGTTCATCTAGTGCATCTTTAACAGCTTTGTATGCCTGCAAGTTGATGATGTTATTACCCAGTGCTCTACCCATAAGGAATTCCATAGACAGATAGTAAACTGTCTTAGGATCCTTTTCCTCATATGTTTTCTGTGTTTCTAACCAATTGTCTACAATTGCATCCTTGATTGCGTAGGACACAGCTTGGAAAATCTGCTGTGGTGTTGCTTCATCGAGTGTTTTTCTGTAAAGTGTTTTTACATTATATAACACACTTCTTTTGAATAAATCTTTGTCAAATTTCAGTTTTGACGCTTCTGCTTTCGTTACTATGTTTTTCATAACATTCCTCCTTCTACTGTTTTTCAATACAAATTGTTACCTGTTCACCGTTTACATTCCACTCTTTGGAAACAGCCAGTGTATCACCGGAAACAATATCATCTGCCAATACTTTACCAGCAATTTTTTCTTTGTTGTTCATAACAATACCTGCTACTTTGTCATTGTCTACAATAGATACTTTGATATGATCCATCACTTCAAAGTCAGCTTCTTTACGCATTGTCTGAATTTTGCTGATGACTTCGTATACAAAGCCTTCTTCAATCAGTTCTTCTGTCAGGTTCGTATCCAATACAACAGTCACTGTATTGTCTGCTTCTGATACGTAACCTTCCTTCTGACTCATTTCAATGAGCAAGTCTTCTTCTTTTAATACAACCTGTGTACCATCTACGTCAAATTCCAACGCACCTTTTGTCTTTAAATCATCCATTGCCGCATTGCCATCAAGACTAGCAAGTATCTTCTGGATACCACCCAGCTGTTTGCCGTATTTTGGTCCAACTGTTCTAAGCTGTGGTTTAAATGTATAGCTTGTAAAGTCTCTTACATCATCTGTAAAAATAACGTTATCTACATTCAACTCATCTGCAATAATTTCTTGATAGAACTCATCAAGTGTAAATGGTGCTTTGATAAACATCTGACCAATTGGTTGACGATTTTTAATGTTTGCTGTGTTTCTACAAGCACGACCCATAACAACTGTTTTGAGTACCGCATCCATATCTTCTTCAAGTTTCTTATCGATAAAACTTTCATCTGCCACTGGGAAATCACATAAATGTACGCTTTCTGGTGCTGTTTTATCAATGCTGACAACAAGATTTCTATAAATTTCTTCTGTCATGAAAGGAATCATTGGCGCTGCTGTTTTAGCAACTGTTACCAGTGCTGTATACAATGTCATGTAAGCATTAATCTTATCCTGCTCCATACCCTTTGCCCAGAAACGTTCACGACTTCTTCTTACATACCAGTTACTCATATCGTCTACAAAATCCTGTAATGCTCTTGCAGCCTCTGGAATTCTATAGTTGTCTAAGTTATAATCAACATCTTTTACAAGTGTGTTGAGTTTGGATAACAACCATTTATCCATAACAGGTAATTTGTCATACTCTAATGTGTATTTTGTTGCATCGAATTCATCAATATTTGCATAGAGTACAAAGAACGCATAAGTATTCCATAATGTACCCATGAATTTTCTCTGGCCTTCCATTACTGCCTTACCGTGGAATCTATTTGGAAGCCACGGTGCTGAATTAATGTAGAAGTACCAGCGGATTGCATCTGCACCATATGTCTCAAGCGCGTCAAATGGGTCAACGGCATTTCCTTTGGATTTGCTCATCTTCTGACCATTCTCATCCTGTACGTGTCCAAGTACGATAACGTTTTCGTAAGGTGCTTTGTTAAATAACAGTGTAGATTCTGCAAGCAGAGAATAGAACCATCCTCTTGTCTGGTCTACTGCTTCAGAAATAAACTGTGCTGGGAACTGTTTTTCAAACAGATCTTTATTTTCAAATGGGTAATGATGCTGGGCAAAAGGCATTGCTCCTGAGTCAAACCAGCAGTCAATTACTTCCGGTACACGTTTCATTGTCTTGCCACATTCTGGACAAGGAATTGTAATCTCATCAATGTATGGTCTATGAAGCTCTACTGTTTTTGCAGCAGGATTACCGCTCATCTGTTCCAGTTCTTCTCTGCTTCCAATGGAATGCATATGACCGCATTCACATTCCCAAACGTTTAATGGTGTACCCCAGTAACGGTTACGTGAGATACCCCAGTCCTGAATATTTTCTAACCAGTCTCCAAATCTTCCCTTACCGATAGATTCTGGAATCCAGTTGATTGTATTATTATTGCGGATTAAGTCTTCTTTTACCGCTGTCATCTTAATAAACCATGACTCACGTGCATAGTAAATTAAAGGTGTATCACATCTCCAGCAGTGTGGGTAGCTATGTTCAAATTTAGGTGCATCATAAAGCAAGCCTTTTTTCTCAAGGTCAACAAGTACAAGCTTATCAGCATCTTTACAGAATGTACCTGCATAATCTGTTTCTGCTGTCATGTTACCTTTACCATCTACTAACTGTACAAAAGGAAGGTCATAGTTACGTCCTACCTGGGCATCGTCTTCACCGAATGCTGGCGCAATATGAACAACACCTGTACCATCTGTCAAAGTAACATAAGAATCGCATGTTACGTAATATGCTTTCTTATTCTGTTTCTTGCAGATATCTACTGCATAGTCAAATAATGGTTCGTATTCTTTGAACTCTAAATCTTTACCTGTATATGTTTCTAATACTTCGTATGCCTTTACACCAGCTTCTTCATCTGCCAATTTACCAAGTACAGTATCAAGAAGAGCCTGCGCCATATAATATACATTACCGTCTGCTGCTTTTACTTTTGCATATGCTTCTACTGGGTTTACACAAAGTGCAACGTTAGAAGGCAATGTCCACGGTGTTGTTGTCCATGCCAAAATGTACGCATCTTCATCTTTTACTTTAAAACGTGCTACTGCAGAACGTTCCTTGACATCTTTATACCCTTGTGCTACCTCATGGGAAGAAAGTGGAGTTCCACAACGAGGGCAGTAAGGAACAATTTTAAAGCCTTTGTACAGTAAGTTTTTATCCCAAATCTGTTTTAATGCCCACCATTCAGATTCGATAAAATCATCATGATATGTTACGTATGGATCATCCATATCAGCCCAGAAACCAACTGTACCTGAGAAATCTTCCCACATACCTTTGTATTTCCAAACACTTTCCTTACATTTTGTAATAAATGGATCAAGACCATATTCTTCAATCTGCTCTTTTCCATCCAGACCAAGAAGCTTTTCCACTTCCAATTCAACAGGAAGTCCGTGTGTATCCCATCCCGCTTTTCTTGGAACCATGTATCCCTTCATTGTTCTATATCTTGGAATCATATCTTTGATAACACGTGTGAGTACATGCCCGATATGTGGTTTACCATTGGCTGTTGGAGGTCCATCATAGAAGGTATAGGTTTCTCCTTCTTTTCTGTTTTCCATACTCTTTCTGAAAATATCATTTTCTCTCCAGAATTTTTCTGTTGCTTTTTCATGTTCAACAAAATTCAAATTCGTGGACACTTTTTCGTACATACTGCTCATTGCTCCTTTCAAATCATTATAAAAAAGGCTCTTGTCCTGTAAAAGGACAAAAGCCTATGCTTTTATGAACCACCTGTTACAACATACGGTCTGCCCTATATTATGCAAAAAGCATTCATACGTACAGACTTATACGCTTTCCATTAACGGCGGAATACCGGCAACGCTTACTGATTCCTGTTCAGCCCTGCAACTCAGAAGTGATATTCCATGTCCAATACTCGCACCAGTCTCGCACCCTCACCAGCTCGCTTCACCTTTCTCAATGACATGTACTGTCTTCGTCATAGTTTTTGCCTATATAGCATAAATTATAAGTCTGAAAAGGCTGAATTGTCAAGGATTTTTAGTATGCTTTCATTACTTTACCTTACGAAACTCGAATCCCAAAACTTTGTTTGATATTATCAGGTTGATTTCCACATAATTATAACGTAAACTAAAAATATTAGAAACTGCATCTTAATTATGTTTCTGATAGCGCAACTGTCTTGTCAGCTGTATTGACAATAGTTGTGAAAAAGTTTAGGATTTAAGAAACAGACACAAGCCTTTCATTTGATATCCGAACGCTTCTTGCTGTTTCAGAAAGGTATGGCATTTTATATGAAAGAAAAATTAACAAAACAGGAAAAAAGCTGGATACTCTATGATGTAGCCAATTCCGCTTTTACAATGATTGTAACTGTGACGATTCCCATTTATTTTAGTGGTCTGACTAGTAGCGCAGGAATCTCAGCCGAACACAGTTCCTCTATCTGGGGTGTTTCCACATCTATCGCAATTTTGATACTGGCATTACTAGCTCCAATTCTTGGTACGATTGCCGATTACCAAAATATGAAGAAAAAGATTTTTACATTTTTCCTTGTACTGGCAATTACTGGAGCAGTCGTATTTACACTGGCACCAAATTGGATTGTATTTCTCGCATTTTTTATTATTGCCAGACTCGGATACAGTGCATGTAACATTTTCTATGATGCGATGTTAATTGATGTCACAACAGACGAACGTATGGATCACATCTCAACATCCGGTTACGCATGGGGTTATATTGGAAGCTGTATTCCCTTTATCATTGGTATCTTATTGATTTTGGTAAAACCATTTGGGTTAGACACCATTACAGCTACAAGAATTTCTTTTGTCATCACAATACTTTGGTGGATAGCAATGTCAATTCCGCTTTTTAAAAATGTACACCAGACCTACTATATAGAACGCAAAAATCATATAATCAAGGATGCTTTTTCCCGTCTTGGCAAAACATTTGGCAAGATGAAACAAAACAAAAAGCTATTGTTCTTCATGTTAGGTTATTTCTGTTATATTGACGGTGTATATACAATTATTTCTATGGCAACCACATATGGCAACGAGGTTGGAGTCGGAGACACATCTATGATTCTCGCCCTGCTGTTAACACAGTTTGTGGCTTTCCCATGTTCCATTTTAACCGGAAAACTTGCTACCAAATTTGGACCGCTTAAATTAATTAAATTTTTTATTCTAATTTATTGTATGATTTGTATATTCGCTTTTGGACTCGATACAGAAACAGAATTTTGGATTCTAGCCGTTGCAGTCGGTATGTGTCAAGGTGGCATTCAGGCCTTGTCCCGTTCCCACTTCGGCAAACTAATTCCCAAAGAAGAATCCAGCGAATATTTTGGATTTTTTGATATTTTTGGCAAGTTTGCAGACTTTTTTGGTCCGCTCATCATTGCGGTATGTGCCTTTTTCTTAAATAGCTCCCGCTATGGCGTTCTTGCTTTGATTGTTTTATTTATTGTTGGTCTTGTATTTGTATTATTATCAGAAAAGGCTACTAAAATGGAGGAAAAATAAATGGACAGACAAAATCTGACACTGCTGACAGACTTGTATGAATTGACAATGATGCAAGGTTACTTCAAAAACAAATCACAAAATGAAACTGTAATCTTTGATATGTTCTATCGTACAAATCCACTTGATGGCGGTTATGCCATTGCTGCCGGATTAGAGCAACTGATTCAATATATTAAAGAACTGCATTTTGACAAGGAAGACATTGATTATCTTGTAGCTCTAGGTATTTTTGAGCAGGACTTCCTTGACTATTTGGCAAACTTCAAATTTTCCGGAGATATTTATGCTGTACCGGAAGGTTCTGTTATCTTTCCTAGAGAACCACTCGTAAAAGTAATCGCTCCCATTATGGAAGCACAGCTTGTCGAAACGGCAATCTTAAATATCATCAACCACCAGAGTCTGATTGCCACCAAAGCATCCCGTGTATGTTTTGCAGCACGTGGAGATGGCATAATGGAGTTTGGATTACGTCGCGCTCAAGGTCCTGATGCCGGTACATACGGTGCCAGAGCTGCCATGATTGGTGGATGTATCGGTACAAGCAATGTTCTTGCAGGACAACTATTTGATGTTCCAGTCAAAGGCACACATGCCCACAGTTGGATTATGAGTTTTCCAGATGAATATACAGCATTCAAACGATATTCCGAATTATATCCATCTGCATGCATTCTTCTTGTAGATACGTATGATACATTAAAATCTGGTGTGCCAAATGCCATCCGTATTTTCACAGAAATGCGTGATGCTGGCATTCCTTTAACCAATTACGGTATCCGCTTAGATAGTGGTGATCTTGCTTACTTATCTAAAAAAGCCCGCCGTATGTTAGATGCTGCAGGCTTTACAGATGCAGTTATTTCTGCATCCAATGATTTGGATGAATATCTAATTGACAGTTTAAAAGTACAAGGAGCTGCCATTACTTCATGGGGTGTTGGTACAAGTATGATTACTTCCAAAGACTGGCCTGCCTTTGGTGGTGTATACAAATTAGCTGCCATTATGAATAAGGATGGTTCTTTCACTCCTAAGATCAAACTATCCGAAAACTCTGAGAAAGTAACAAATCCAGGCAACAAAACCTTTTATCGCATTTACGACAAAGAAACAGGTAAAATCAAAGCTGATTTAATCTGTATGGTCGATGAAGTATTTGATGAAGGGCAGCCTCTTCTCTTATTCGACCCATTAGAACCGTGGAAAAAAACAAAACTTGCTGCCGGCTCTTATACACTCCGCGAGATGATGATTCCAGTATTCCAAAACGGAGAATGCTGTTACACTTCTCCAAAGGTAATGGATATCCGAGCATACTGCCAGCAGGAATTGAACACTCTGTGGGATGAAACGAGACGTTTCGTAAATCCTCACAATGTATATGTGGACCTTTCCCAAAAATTATATGATATCAAAATTGAATTACTTGGCCAAATGAGCCAAATATAGAACTCTCACAAAACAAGGCTGCTGCACAATAAAATGTGCGCAGCTTTTTTGTCCAATAAGACGACTCGTGAAACATGCCGGCGTTTGGTATCTTAATACGTTCTTAGCTGCTTGTTTTAATATTTGCAATGTATCTTTGCTTTTATTTTTTCATAGTGTACTCGTCAGAAAAATGCAAGTATTTCTATGTACCTGATTTTGATGGTTTTTATTACAACCGTCTCGCGAAACTCGTCTTACAGAAAATCGCAGCATATGTAACAGGCGCGACTTTTAACCGTTTTGTGCGTTTTCTTAATGAAGCACCGAGACATCAAGTTCTGCCCGAAACTCCTAGAGGCGAAGCCTCCTTTGTGAAGGGCAGAACAATCGAGGATGTCGAATGCTTCATTTAGAAAACGCCAAATACAGGTTATCGTCGCGCTGTACATATGCTGCGATTTTCTGTAAAACTCAAACAGTACTTCGACGGTTGCGTACCATCAAAATCAGGCACTAAGAAATACTAACATTTTCCTGAAAAGAGTACACTATGCAAAAAATAAAAGTAAAGATACAACTGCATATATAGATAGGAGCAGCTAAGAACGTATTAAGATGCCAAACGCCGGCATGTTTCGCGAGTCTTTTTATTAGACCAAAAGCTGCGTACATTTTTAGTATGCAGCAGCTTCATTATTAGTTCTCATCATTGAGTAGTAGCCTCGCCTTCTTTAGGGCTATGACAATGATAGGGATGAGAATGATATGTAGTACAATACCTGGTAACGCATTGGTTACCGCACCTGCCATGAATGCAGAAAAGGGGAATTCCGTTGATTGGATTCCTGCTATTACAAATCTGACCACACCCCATAGCACTCTTCCTGACATCATAGCAATGACAAGTGATATATATATACTTAAGTTTGTTTTGGGTAATTTCTTATATAGAATACCTGACACAAAACCATATGCAGCAAGTTCAAATGCCATTGCAATTCCTGCTGGCATAAGTACTGGCATTCCAAAAATTGCAAATCTCAGAATCGGCGCTATCGCTCCAACAATAACGCCATATGGCCAGCCACATAAAAAACCACATAAGAACACAGGAATATGCATTGGACATAATGCGTTGCCTATTTGTTGAATCTGACCAGTCAACAACGGAAGCAGCATTGCAAGTGCCAGCGCAACTCCCGCATATACCAATTTTAGTGTAGATTTCTTTAACATATCAATCCTTTCCGGCTCAAATCACTGATTACCACCTTATCTATTATTCGCATTTCTATTTTATGTCTCTATTTTTCTTTTCTTGTTGTTGGGTCCAACGCATCCCTCAATGCATCACCAATAAAATTAATTGCAATTACAACAATAATAATCAAAAACCCCGGTGGAACCCAGAGCCACGGTTGTTTTGTCAGTACCGTTAAAGACTGTGCGCCATTTAACATATTGCCCAGACTCGCTGTTGGTGGCTGCACGCCCATACCAAGAAAACTTAGCGCAGCTTCATCTAAAATAGAAAGCGCCACAACACTTGTTGCATATACAAGAATTGGCGCCACTGTATTAGGAAGTATTTCCGAAAATAATATATGGCGGAGTGGCATACCTGCTACAATACTACTTTTGACAAAATTACTTTCCCTAAGATTTAACACATTACCACGCACCAATCTTGCAATACCTGGCCAATCTACAAAACCAAGAATCAGAATTATTGTCCACAATCCCGGTTTAAAAATAGACGCCGCTACCAGTACAAGCAAAATATATGGAAATGACATTATCATATCTGTAAAGCGCATAATCACCATATCTATCACACCGCCAAAATAACCAGCAATAAGTCCAAGCAGGACACCGATAACAGTAGATATAAGTGTTGCCATCAGTCCTACGAGCAGTGAAATTCTCATCGCATATAACAATCTGCTAAAGACATCCCTGCCAATCTGGTCGGTGCCAAGCCAAAAATCTTTGCTAGGTGCACTAGCAAACGAACCAACAATCTCATCCGGAGGGTACGGTGCAATCCACGGCGCAAGCAAAGCAGCACTACACAAAAGGACAAGTACAATCAGACTAATACCCGCCAGTTTGTGATGCTTAAACCGTCGCCAGACTGTCTGACGATAATTTTCATTTTTATATTCATTTGCAATTTGGATTTGCATTTTCTTATTATGATTTGTCATAGTTTCATTCCATTTTATATATCTATAATTTCTTCTATATAGTACGAACTATATATGCTTACTGCATCTGAATGGTTGGATCTACAACTGCATATAAAATATCTGTCAGCAGATTGCCAATTAATACCACAACCGCAGATAACAAACATACCCCCATAATCACAGGATAATCTCGGCTTGTAATAGCACTCAACGTCATCAGTCCAAGTCCCGGCCAGGAAAAAACCTGTTCAATTACAACTGCACCACCAAAGAGCATTGGAATCTGCATCCCAATTACCGTAACAATCGGAATTAACGCATTTCTAAGTGCATGCTTATGAACTACAAGAAATCTGCCAATCCCTTTTGCTCTGGCTGTTCTGATATAATCTGCCTGTAAAATTTCTAACATGGCACTGCGGATATAACGGATATTCGTACCAGCCATAGAAACAGCAAGTACAAGTACCGGCATAATCATATGCTGCACTATATCTATAAATCCACCTTCCGTCCCAAGTGTCATCATACCGCTTGATGGCAACCACCCAAGTTTTATAGTGAAAAGGTAAATAAGCAGTAACGAGAGAAAAAAACCTGGAATACTGCTCCCTAAAAACGACAATGTAACTATACTATAGTCCCCTTTGGAATACTGATGGACTGCACTGTAAATTCCTGCGGGTACCGCAAGAAGCAACCCTACAAGCATTGACACTCCCATCAGCAACAATGTAGGACCTATATGCTCTGCTATCATTGTGCCAACTGGCAAAAAGCTTTTCATAGAATATCCCAAATTGCCTTGCAAAAGCTGTCCAAGCCACACAAAATACTGTATATAGAATGGCTTATCCAGACCTAGCGCAATTTCTTTTGCCTCTACTGCTGCCTCCGAAATTCTTGGTCCCTGCATCATTTCAAGCGGACTTCCCGCCATACACATAATGGCATAATCAATCACCGTAATTCCTATTAGAACAGGGATTGCGATTAGAATTCTTTTCATAATATATTTTATCATTTCAGTGTGCCCCCTACAACAACGTTTCTGGTTTTCCAGATCCGATTTGCAAAACAGGTACTGCATTACAGAGCGTCTTCGTATACGGATGTGTTGGATTCTGAAACAACTGCTTTGCTGGTGCAACTTCTACAATTTTTCCTGAATACATAACAGCAATCCTATCACTGACGTAATTGACCGCACCAAGATCATGTCCAATAAACAGGCAGGTCAGATGAAGTTCCTGCTGCAATTCACGCAAAAGATTCAATATCTGTGCCTGAATCGACACATCTAATGCACTAACCGGCTCATCACATATTAATAAACGTGGCTTTAATGACAGTGCCTTTGCAATTCCAATACGCTGTCTTTGTCCACCAGAAAATTCATGTGGATAACGTTCCAGTACACTCTTTGGAAGTCCCACCATGTCAAGCAAGCGCTCTAATTCCCGCTGTATTGTTGCTTTGGTAGCAATATGATGATACAACATCGGCTGTGCTAATATTTCATAAATATGCTTTCTTGGATTTAAGGAAGAGTGAGAATCTTGAAATACCATCTGCAGTTCGGTACGTACTTTTCGTAGTTCTTTTTCTGACATTCCTGTCAGTTCTCTCCCCGCATATCTTATACATCCTTCCTCTGGTTTCTCCAACCCCACAAGCTGTCTTCCAAGTGTAGATTTTCCACATCCAGATTCACCAACTAGTCCAAGTGTCTCTCCTTCATGAATCGTAAAACTGACACCATCAACTGCTTTGATATATCCCGTCACGTGTGGAATAATTCCACCTTTGATAGGATAATATTTTTTCATATTTTCTACAACAATCAGCGGTTCCTTCGCCTGGATTTTGTTGCTCATTTGTTTTTACTCCTCTATGCCAGCCTTCCGTGTTATTACTCAGGAAGCCTCCCATTCTCCTACTCTGCAACATCTTACTTCGTGACCATTTTCTAATATCTCGTTATCTTCATATGTCAGACATTTCTCTTTCATATAAGGACATCTATCTGCAAATCTACAGCCTTGTATTGTATCATACTTCTCCGGTACAACACCGGTGATTGATGCTAATTTTCTTTCTGGTGAATCGTAAATTCCCGGCACAGTTGCAAGAAGCGCTTTCGTATAAGGATGCTTTGGTGCGAGAAATAAATCTTTCACTTGCGCATGTTCAATCATCTGACCTGCATACATCACATAGACTCTGTCTGCCATCCGTGCCACAAGTCCAATATCATGCGTAATCAGAATCATTGCCATGCCCAATTCTTTCTGCAATTCCTGTAACTGCTTCATAATCTGCGCCTGAATGGTAACATCCAATGCTGTTGTCGGCTCGTCCGCAATAATCAGTGCTGGTTGACAAGAAAGTGCCATTGCAATCATAGCTCGCTGCCGCATCCCTCCCGAAAGAGTATGTGGATATTTTTTCATAGCAGCTTCTGCATCTGGCATTCCCACTTTCTGTAATATCTGAATTGCCCGTTTTCGACTTTCTTCTTTTTCTAATTTCTGATGGATTCGGATACTTTCTGTAATCTGACTTCCGATTGTAAATACAGGATTTAAAGAAGTAAGCGGATCCTGAAAAATCATCGTCATACGATTCCCACGAATTTCATCCAGTTCTTTTTCTGTCAGACCTAACAAATTTTTACCATCAAAGAGAACAGAGCCGTCAATGACAGCTCCGCCTCTATTTAAAAGTCCCATAATTGATAATGAAGTAACACTTTTTCCACAGCCAGACTCACCAACAATACAGACAACTTCACCTCTGTCCACGTAAAAATCTACATGATCTACAGTAATATCTGTACCATAGTCACCTGTAAATGCTGTTGTCAGCCCTTTTACTTCCAAAATATGCGACATAATACACCTCTCACCACTATTGTGTAATCTCCCATTCGTGTACATGGTTAAAAAATCCATATACGCTTGGTTTTGCACCTACAAGACGTTTGTTCACAGCACCCTGCGGACTAATAATATACGCAGAAATCATCGGAACATCCTCCTGTACTTTTTTAGTTACAATAGAATATAATTCTTTAAGTTTATCTGCATTCATTTCTGTCTGGGTACTATTCAGTGCAGTTACAACACTTTCTTCACCATAACCTGTCCAGCTGCCTTCACCACTCATCAACCATGCAAGATCTGCATATGGATCAACTGGCGGATACGTATATTGTACTGCAAGAATATCATATTCATTTGTACCTGCAACTGACATCAGTGTCGCAAAATCCACTGTCTGGATCTCTGCCTTGATACCAACCGCTGCCCACTGTGCCACAATAACAGATGCTGCATTCACAAATGTACTATCTCCTGAATTTACATAGAAACGTAATGTCTGTGAACCATCCCAGCCAGCCTCCGCAAGCAACTCCTTTGCTCTTTCCGGGTCATATGATGTAGGTGTGACACTTGTGTCATAATATGGGCTGGCAGATGACAGATAGCCATCTACAATTTCCCCCTGTCCACCAAGTAACTGCTCTAATATCTGCTCTCGGTTTATTGCACATAACATTGCCTGACGTACTCTGACATCAGTTACTGTCTGTGTCTGAATGAAAACAGACTGGTTAATCACAGGCATACCATATACTACGTCTATGTTTTCTAGCGCTTCAATACTTTCATAGTCTTCTTGTGGAATGGTACTCATAGTATGATGTGTAATATCAATTTCTCCTGACTGAAGCCCAGCATATAACTGGCTGCTATCTACAATCCTGATATTTAACTTCTCAATTTTAGGTGTTCCTTTCCAATATTGTTCATTGGCTGTATAAGAAATATAATGGTCTGCATCATACTCTGTTACCATGTATGGTCCGCTAACAACGTCCGGACGCTGAAACCACTCTGCAGTCTTTAATTCGTCTTCACTATATTGTGAAATTATATGTTTTGGAAGCGGCATTAGATATCTCGCATATGAATTTTGAAATGTAACAAGCGACATAGGATTTTTGGTTGTAAACTGTACAGTTTTCTCATCCACTGCACAGATACCTGCAACCGTTTCTGCACCAGCTTCCACAAACCCATCCTCGCCTACACCTTCAAACACATAGTACATCATTGCAGTATTACCAACCACTGGACTTGCAATACGAAGTGCAGTATATGCAACATCTTCTGCTGTCACAGGCTGTCCGTCAGACCATGTTGCTGCTTCGTCTATGTGTACAGTAAATGTAAGGTTATCTTCTGTTGTGATGGAATCTGCTAACAAACCTTCAAAGCTCATATCTTCTGTCAACTCACACAGTGGCAGAAACATCAATCCTGTTGCGTATTTATTTACTTCACCTCCATCCATTAATAATGGATTTAGGGAATTGAGTGTATTGGTAACACCTATATTAACAATATTAGCTCCTGTACTATTACCTGCTGTATTTACATTATCACCAGAAGCATCCGCCTGCCCACAAGCTGTAAATGTGCATACCATAGCAATCATTATCAACAGACACCCTATTCTCTTCCAGTGAAATAACTGTTTTTTCATAATGTAGTACCTCCTTTTTTCGTATAAGCAAAATTTCCAAAATCTGCCTATACATTTTATCATTGTATTACAGAACTCAAAAAAGGTACAGTAAAAAATATATAAACTTCCAATTTTCACAATAGAAAACAGGGTACTTGCATATAATTTGAGAAATACGATATTTTCCCAAAATGAATACCCTGCATCTCTATCTTCTTTTTATTGTTCCATCTGTCTACCCAAAAAACCTGCCGCAGATAGTATAAGTTTCTGCTCTACCTCTCCCATTTTCGCTTTTTCATCCGTTTCTGCTAAAATCACAGCTCCGATTACATCTCCCTCACAGATAATAGGACAAATAGCTTCATGCACAAACTCTTTGTCACCATCTTTGCTCAAACTGATGAAATTTCTATCACCCCTAGAAGCCATCACTACTTCACGGTTATTCATCTTCTCTTCCAATTCCCTGCCAAGCAACTTGCCAAGTATTACTTTGCCGCCTCCTGATGCTGCAATGAACTGGTCTCTGTCTGCAATGAGCGCTGTGTGTCCTGACACTTGCGCAAGGCTCTCCGCATATTGCTTTGCGAAAGTTGTCATCTCACCAATCGGAGAATATTTCTTTAATATGATTTCTCCCTCTCTGTCAGTAAAAATCTCTAATGGGTCACCACTACTGATAACATTGACAGTATAAACCTTAGCCCTTTGATTTCGGGCTTTTTGTGTATATTGAGTGGTTAATGAGTTATCTATACTGTCATACTTAAAATTTGGCAATACCTCTTTATTCGGCAATGTTCCAACCTTTAATAATGTATCTATGTCACTTTTCAAACGAATCTCCATACTCCCATCCGCTTTAATCAAAATCTTATCAATAATCAAACTAATATCAACTTTATCAAGTTTTTCTTTTGATAAAATGCCATCAAATACTTCTATTACTGTTTTTGCAACTCTATTGACTTGTATAATATCATTTCTCTTGTCGCTACTATTCTGTATCTGATTTTGCAATCCATAGATTCTGTCCATTAATTCCTGCTCAATTTCAGCATAGGTTTCTTCGATTAGTTCCTCATTATCTGGGTCTTTGCCAATATCTTTAATTTTCCTTTTCTTAGTTGCTTTAAGTTCCTCTTTTGTTGATTCTAATTTATTAGTAAGCACTTCTATAATATTATCATTTGTCTTTACCGATTCAGATTCTTCTGCAATCGCTTTTTCTAATTGCTCTATCATATCCGCTGAATTGTCTTTTATCATTCTAACAAAATCTTTTAACATTTCATCAAGAAAATCCACACGAGTATGATGTGATGTACATCCTTTTAATCCTCTTTTATGATACGTTCCACAAATATACGCTGGTGCTATATCATTTCTACTCATAGAAAACATCGGTGCTCCACAATCAGCACATACGAGAAACCCCGAATAGGCTGTATCATATTTTTTAATTCCTCGATAATTAGACTTTGTACACAATTTCAATTGTTCCTGCGTAT
>JAFUQM010000068.1 GCA_017472325.1 Lachnospiraceae bacterium | reverse complement strand
CATAGCATTGAAGTGAACTTGTTTTCCAGCGTCAGACATATCTAATAAGAATTCTTTTGCAAATGAACCATCTTGGATGTCTGAAAGGATTTTCTTCATTGCTTTCTTTGTTTCAGCTGTGATAACCTTTGGTCCTGTGATGTAATCACCGTATTCAGCTGTGTTTGAGATAGAATATCTCATGCCAGCAAAACCTGACTGGTAGATAAGGTCAACAATCAGTTTCATTTCGTGGATACATTCGAAGTATGCATTTCTTGGGTCATAACCAGCTTCAACAAGTGTTTCGTAACCAGCCTGCATAAGTGCACAAACACCACCACAAAGTACTGCCTGTTCACCGAAAAGGTCTGTTTCTGTTTCTGTTCTGAATGTTGTTTCAAGAACACCAGCTCTTGCTCCACCAATTGCAAGTGCATATGCTAATGCTTTATCTAACGCTTTGCCTGTAGCATCCTGATGAACAGCTACAAGACAAGGAACACCTTTACCTGCCTGATATTCACTTCTTACTGTGTGTCCAGGTCCTTTTGGAGCGATCATTGTTACGTCAACATCCTTAGGTGGTACAATCTGTCCAAAATGAATTGCAAAACCATGAGCGAACATTAACATGTTACCTGGCTCTAAGTTTGGTTCAATGTCTTTTTTGTACATAGCAGCCTGTTTCTCATCATTGATAAGAATCATAATAACGTCTGCTTTTTTAGCAGCTTCTGCAGCTGTGTATACTTCAAAGCCCTGTTTAACTGCCTTGTCCCATGATTTAGAGCCTTCGTAAAGACCGATGATAACGTTGCATCCTGACTCTTTTGCGTTTAAAGCGTGTGCATGTCCCTGGCTACCGTAACCAATAACTGCAATTGTTTTACCTTCTAACATGCTAAGGTTACAGTCTTCCTGATAGTAAATTTCTGCCATTTTTCTTTCCTCCATTACTATGTAGATAAAATTAAATTTCTATAACTGAAAGGTTTCCCTCAGAGCTAACTTATAAATATGTGATGTTGTCTGTACCACGGCTTAAACCTGCGATACCTGTTCTTGCCAGTTCTAAAATCTCGTAACCGTCAAGTAATTTGATAAAGGCTTCAATCTTTGCCTGCGCACCTGTCAATTCAATAATTAAACTTTCAGACGCAACATCAATGATTTTCGCACGGAAAATATCTGCAACAGAAATCACACCCTGTCTCTGTTCCGCAGTTGCCTTTACTTTGATTAATACAAGTTCACGATATACACTTTCTTCTGGCTCTAACTCTTTGATCACCCTGATATCTACAAGCTTTGCAACCTGTTTTTCAATCTGATCTAAGATTTCGTCATCACCAGATGTTACAATTGTAATTCTTGTATATCTTGGATCTGCTGTTACTCCGGCTGTAATACTCTCAATATTATATCCTCTTCTTGAGAAGAGACCAGATATACGGCTTAATACACCGGCTGTATTGTCTACTAAAAGCTGAAACACTTTTTTCTGCATTCTAAATCCCATGCCTTTCCGTAACTATTTGAAAGTTACTATTTATTCAAAAAGTGCATATTTATTCACACTTGCCAAATATTTTACCAATTTTCCTTATAAAAGTCAATCATCATGCCCTATTTCTCTGACTCTAAACATTCCTGTAAAGCGAGCGTTCCAGTTCTTGCAACTTCCACCACGCTGACAGACTGCATCATGTTAATAAACATTTTAACTTTTGCAGGCACATCACAGAGCTGGATAATCATAAAGGATTTTGACATATCTACAATATCTGCCTTCATAATGTTACATGTTTCTAAAATATCACGTCTGTTGTTTTTGTTATATTTTACCTTCATTAACATGAGTTCTCTGCTGATACTGCGGTTTTCGTCAAATGTTTTTACCTTGATAACATCCAGTTTTTTATTTAACTGCTTTTCAATCTGCTCAATTGTTCTCTCATCACCACTACTAACAATTGTCATACAGGATATGGATTCATCATCTGTCTCACCTACTGCCAAACTATCGATGTTAAAGCAGCGTCTTGAAAACAAGCCTGCAACTTTGCAAAGAACACCGGATCTATTTTCTACTAAAACAGAATATATTCTCTTCATAACTCTATTTTCCTTCCTATATACTCGCAATTATACAAGATCCATTGGATCGATAATACATTCCATTAATACACATTCATCTTTTGCCAGCAGCTCATCAATTGCCGCATCACACTGCTCCATTGTATGAAGACGAATAAAATGCATGTCATATGCCTGTGCAATTTTTTCAAGGTCAGGACTTCCTGTTAAATCTACAACAGAATAATTGTCTTTGTATGTAAAATGCTGATACTGACGTACCATACCAAGATAATTATTCTTGAGTACAATGACTTTTACAGGAATACCATGCTGTTTCATAGTTGCAAATTCCATCATAGACATCTGGAAAGAGCCATCACCACAAACAGCAATTACCTGTTTATCCATATTGGCATACTTAGCACCCATTGCTGCCGGAATAGAATATCCCATTGTTCCCATACCACCAGATGTTAAGAATTTACCAGCTTTTACAATGTGGTAGCCGCAGGACCATATCTGATTCTGTCCAACGTCAGCTACATAGATTGCATCATCCTGCATCTTACGGGAAAGTCTTGTAATAAATGCTGCTGGATCTACGAAATCTGGATTTGGATTTCTCTTTGGTGCCATTTTCTCTTTGTACTCATTTAACAATTCTACCCATGCATCATGATCACAATTGATATCCTGTGCTGCTATTTCTTCAAAAATATGCTTTGCATCTCCTACAAGAGGAATAGACGCACCTACATTCTTACCAATTTCAGCTGGATCAACATCAATATGTACCAGTATTTTATTTTCTGTAATTAAGTCTGGCTGGCTGACTGCTCTGTCTGCCACTCTCGCACCTACCATAATCAGTAAGTCTGACTCATTCATTGCCTTGTTTGCATAAGCTTTACCGTTATTACCTACCATACCAAAATACATTGGATGCTCTGTTGGCATAACACCAATACCCATCATAGTAGACACAACTGGAATGCTGTATTTTTCTGCAAAAGCACGCAGTTCTTTTTCTGCATCGCTTAAAAGCACACCACCGCCTGCACAGATAATTGGTTTCTTTGCTCTTTCTAGTTCTTTTACTACTTTTTTTATCTGTACTGTATTGCCTTTGACTGTTGGTTTGTATGTTCTTAAAGAAACTTCTTCTGGATATTTGAATTTGCTAATTGTTGCGTTCTGTACATCAATCGGTACGTCAATTAATACAGGACCTTTTCTACCTGTATTTGCAATATGAAATGCTTCCTTGAATACTCTTGGAATATCATTAACATCTTTTACAAGATAGCTGTATTTCACGAAAGATTCTACTGCACCTGTAATATCTGCTTCCTGAAATACATCACTACCAATCAGTTCACTATTTACCTGTCCTGTAATGCAAACAAGTGGAATACTGTCTGCAAATGCTGTTGCAACACCTGTAATTAAATTTGTTGCACCAGGTCCGCTTGTTACGGCACATACTCCAACCTTGCCGGTTGTTCTTGCAAGACCACTTGCTGCATGTGCTGCATTCTGTTCTGTTCTAATCAAAACACTTTTTACTGTAGAATCTACAATACTATTATAAAAAGGACAAATTGCTACTCCTGGATAACCGAAAACAACTTCTACTCCTTCTTCCTCCAGACATTTGATAATCGCATCTGCTCCGTTCATATCAGTTCCTCCTACTGCACTTTATTGTTGAAAAATTCCTAACAGGCGTTTTGCAACTCTGACTGCATCGGCTGCATCTTTGGAATAACCATCTGCACCGATTTCATCTGCATAATCCTGCGTAATAACGGCACCACCAATAATAAATTTGGCATCCACGCCCTGCTCTTTTGCATAGTTTATTACATGACGCATCTGTTGCATTGTTGTCGTCATTAGGGCCGACAATGCAATCATCTGTGCATTATGTTCTTTTGCCGCCTGAATAATCGTTTCTTTTGGTACGTCTTTTCCTAAATCAATGACTCGGAAGCCATAGTTTTTTAACATAAGGGCTACCAGATTTTTACCAATATCATGAATATCTCCTTCCACTGTTGCAATAACAATCGTTGACATACCATCATGCTGACTGTCTTCCATCAAAAGCGGTTCCAAATATTCAATGGATAATTTCATTGCCTCAGCGCTATTGATAAGCTGTGGCAGGAAATATTTTCCTTTATCAAATAAATCACCAACTTCATTGATAGCTGGTAACAACACATTGTCTAACAACTCTTTCGGATTGTTTCCTTGTAATACTGCCTGTTTGGTAATCTCAGCAATCCCTTTTCTATTCCCTTTTAGTACAGCCTCTTTTAATTGCGCTTCCACAGGCTTTTCACTGCCTGACTGTTTCATGCTGCCTGACAATTGTATACTGTCATTTGTATTCATTCTTTTTTCTGTCGAAACCGCAACTGCCTGTACCGGGAGAACTTCTGGTTGTTTTTCTTTATAAAAATTCATTAATTCTATATAACGAACATCTGCATCCTCTTTTGCCAATAGTAAATCTGATGCAAATGCACAGCTAACAAGAAGCTGTTGTGACGGATTGGCTATTGCCATTGTCAATCCCGCCTGAATCGCCATAGTCAAAAATGTTGTATTAATATATCCTCGTTCTGGAAGTCCAAAGGAAATATTAGAAAGACCACAAGTCGTTGCAAGTCCCATCTCTTTGCAATAACGAATCGTTTCTAATGTTTCAACAGCCGCTGTTTTATTCGCACCAACAGTTGTCACAAGTCCATCTACGATAATATCCTCTTTGGACATACCAAGTTCATATGCTCGCTTTGTAATTGCATGAATAATTTGTTTCTTCTCTTCTAAATCTTTAGGAAGTCCCTCATCCGATAACGGAAGCAAGATAAACATAGCACCATATTTTTTAGCAATTGGTAAAAGATTTTCAAATTTTACCTTCTCATATGAAACCGAATTAATCAGTGCCCTGCCCGGATACCTTCTAAGTGCTTCCTCTATTACTTCAATATGACTAGAATCAATGGATAATGGTAAGGATGTTACCCCTGCAATTTCTTCGAGTGCTGTTAACATCATTGTTTTTTCATCAATACCGCTCATACCCATATTGACATCTAGAATACTTGCACCACACGCTTCCTGCTCCTCGGCAAACTGCAATACCATATCAAGTCTGCCATCCCTAAGTTCTGCCTGCAATTTCTTCTTCCCTGTTGGATTAATTCTTTCACCAACAATTAAGAAATTATCTTGCAGACCAAATGAAACTGTTTTTCGTTCCGATGTCAAATATCTGCGTCCCGATTTCTCACGATACGCACTGACTGTTAATCCGTTTGTATTTGCTACAAGCTCTGCTATGTAATCCGGCGTTGTTCCACAACAACCTCCAAGAATAGAAGCCCCTGCTTCCACTAATTTTATCATTTCTTTGCCAAATACAGTTTTATCCATATCATAAACTGTATTACCTTCTGCATCCAGTGCAGGCAGTCCAGCATTAGGTTTTGCAATAATCGGAATTGTTGTAACCTCTGCCATAGCACGAATCACTTCTGCCATCTTATCTGGTCCAGTAGAGCAATTTGCTCCGATTGCATCAGCACCAAGACTTTCTAATACAATTGCAGCTGTTGCTGCATCTGTACCATACAGCGTTCTTCCGTCACCTTCAAAGGTCATTGTTATCATGACAGGAAGGTCACATACTTCTTTCGCTGCAATAAGTGCCGCTCTTGCTTCCTGTAAGCTCATCATCGTCTCAACAACAAGCAAATCAACCCCTGCATCAACTAATACACGAATCTGTTCTTTGTATATGTTAATGAGTTCTTCAAACTCCATATTTCCCATTGGGACAAGCTGTTCACCTGTCATGGTAATATCACCTGCGACAAGCACATGTTCACCCGCTGCTTCTTTGGAAATTGCAACCAATTCTTTATTAATTACTTCTAACTTATCTTCTAAACCATATTCTCTGAGTTTGATTCTATTACCTGAAAATGTAGGCGCATATACTATATTGGTTCCTGCCAGAATATATTCCTGTTGTAATCCTATTAAAATTTCTCTATTCTCTAAAATCCATTTCTCCGGACAGACACCAACTCCCATGCCTCGTTTCTGCAAATTAGAACCGGTTGCACCATCCAAGTAAATCGGCTTATTCTGTTTCAATAGTTTTCTAAATTCCTGTTTTGTCATAGCAATAACTCATTCCTGTTCATTCTGCTTTCATCAACTCACTGTACATAATAGGTCAATGTTCTGCCAAACGCCGGCACGTTTCGCGAGCCGTCTTATTGGACTAAGAATAAACATTTTCCTAATATAAGCGGCAGATTAAGTACTATTCTAACACGAAATTTCAAAATATACAATTCAATTTGTTACGTTAGTGCAGTAAATTTTTTCCGAATTTTTTCTATTTGGTGATTATCTTGCGTTTCATGATATAATATGGTAGATTTTTTATAGGCATTTTGCATTCTTATCATATTAGATAACAGTAAATAGGAGGATACTCTTTTGAATACAAAACATTTATTCAATATCAAAAAATGCAACACTTATTTCAACTCTAGACATCACAGACTTATAAAACTTGTTGCCATATCACTTCTAGCATTTTGTTTGACAGGTTGTGGTAAAAGCCAAGCACTGGACGAATACAAAGAAAATGTTGAAACCTTTGCTTCTAATATTTCTGAAATCAACGATAACATAAATAATATTGATATTTCTTCCCAAACCCGTGTTTCAGATTTTTTATATTATATAGACGCATTAAATGAAGAATTTATATGGTTTGCCGAATTAGAAGTACCCGAACAATTTGCATCTATAGAAGCTCTTGCCGATGATGCCGAAATGTATATGACAGAAGCAGTTTCTTTATATCATCGTGCATTTGAAACAGAACCTCTTGACACTGCATTATTAGATACTGCTAACGAAAACTACAAACGAGCAAATACAAGAATTGATTACATTGCCGCCATCCTACAAGGAAAAACACCAGAAGGTGACGGCGTATCTGTAGAATATATAGAAGAAAATCTGGACGAAGAACCTGATTTAGAATCATACGAATAAACTTATTGCTAAAAGAACTGTTGCACATAATAGACATATTCATGAGTGATAATACTTTTTTATCTGCCAGTGCCTACGATATGTAATGTATCTTTCTTTTTATTTTTGCACGGGTACTCGTCAGAAAAATGCAAGTATTTCTATGCACCTGATTTTGAAGGTTTTTATTACAACCGTCTCGCAAAACTCGCTTTACAGAAAATAGCAGCATATGTATAGGCGCGACGATAACCTAGTTTTGGCGTTTTCTAAATGAAGCATTCGACATCTTTGATTGTTCTGCCCTTCACAAAAGAGGCTTCGCCTCTGGGAGTTTCAGGGCAGAACTTGATGTCTCTGTGCTTCATTAAGAAAATGCACAAACGGTTAAAAGTCGCACCTATACATATGCTGCTATTTTCTGTAAAACTCAAACAGTACTTCGACGGTTGCGCACAATCAAAATCAGGTGCTAAGAAATACTAACATTTTTCTGAAAAGAGTACCCCAGTGCAAAAATAAAAGGAAAGATACAAATGCACACAGTAGATATTAGCAGATAAGAAAGTATTATCACCCAAGAATATATGTATTATTTGCCATTATTCTCAATTAATTGATTTGCCTTATCCATCATATTAGGATAAAGACTATTGGTTACAAATTCTGGTCCTAACTTTGTTGCAACCATATAACGTGCACAAATTGTTTTATCACCTTCACAATATTTTTGCTTATACATACTACCTAAGCCTTTGTCCATACTCATTTTTCCTTGATAGAATGGACACTTTTCAAGTTTTTCACATGTTGCCATATCATTTACCCTCCCATTTTCAAGCATACTAACCTTAGTATTACTTTTTAGAATTCTTTTCTTCTCTATGATAACATAGTCGTTTTTTCTTGTCAATTTTCACAAAAAATCATCCTCCCAAGCTTCGTTAGGTAGCTTTTTCACCAAAAATATAATTCAAGTAAGCACAGGATTGCTAAGTATATTCAGTTAAGCTCAGCAAAGTAATGTTTTGTTTAAATATCAAACGCCGGCACGTTTCACGAGCTATCTGATTGGACAAAAATGCTCCTCATATAATAACATTGGACATTTCCATTGTCTAAAATATGAGGAGCATATTATTTTATTAGATTTTCAAATTAAAACTTATAACAAATTCTTAGAACTTCCGAACAAATTCCTTAGAATTTACCTGCTTTAGCAGCTTCTTCGATAGAAACAGCTACAGCAACTGTCATACCAACCATTGGGTTGTTACCAGCGCCGATAAGACCCATCATTTCTACGTGAGCAGGAACTGAAGAGGAACCAGCGAACTGTGCATCTGAGTGCATACGTCCCATTGTATCTGTCATACCATAGGAAGCTGGACCTGCAGCCATGTTATCTGGGTGAAGTGTACGTCCTGTACCACCACCTGATGCAACTGAGAAATATTTTTTACCCTGTTCGATACATTCTTTT
>JAFUQM010000067.1 GCA_017472325.1 Lachnospiraceae bacterium | reverse complement strand
TCTTGAGACAACATTCAGAACAGAAACAGAAACAGACCTTTTCGGTGAACAGGCTGTTCTTTGCGGTGGTGTTTGTGCATTAATGCAGGCTGGTTATGAAACATTAGTAGAAGCTGGATATGATCCAAGAAATGCATATTTTGAATGTATTCACGAAATGAAACTGATTGTAGACTTAATCTACCAGTCAGGTTTCGCAGGAATGAGATATTCTATTTCTAACACAGCTGAGTACGGTGATTACATCACAGGACCAAAGATTATTACAGAAGATACAAAGAAAGCTATGAAGAAAATCTTATCCGATATTCAGGATGGTACTTTCGCAAAAGACTTCTTACTTGATATGTCTCCAGCAGGTGGTCAGGCTCACTTCAGAGCAATGAGAAAATTAGCTGCTGAACATCCATCAGAAATCGTTGGCGAAGAAATCAGAAAATTATATAGCTGGAACAACGAAGAAGATAAATTTATCAATAACTAATTATTAATAAAAAAGCAAACCTTACAGGAAAAACGTGAGGTTTGCTATTTTTATTTGTTACAATAATGCCTAAGACATATTTTCTAGAAGTACATCCAATGCTGTCATCAGACTATCGGAATTACCTTGTGGTTTAGAGTTGAAAGATTTTGTCGTAGTTTCTATATATGCAAAACTGATGGGAAGTGCTGCTTCAACTTTGGTAAGATAGTCATCGGTAAAGTGCTCTTTGCTGCGCCATACTGCCGATAATATGAGTAGATAGCATTTATTTAGTAGAAAAGATGTAAAATCATAGCCATCGGCAGCTTTCTTTGATTCGGGCAACCATGTAGTTAAAATTGTATGTAGGAAATGCAGGATTTTATTGACCATTCTTTCTTTATAAGCAGAGTCAGACTGCAAATTCAAAATGGTACGACTTCCCTCGAGTTCATCCGATGAGATATCCTGTAAATCATCTGCAAGCTGCAAGAAAAATCCATAAGCCAGATAGAAGCGTATTTCTTCTTCAGTCATTTCTTTTTCCACATAGAAGCGGTCTAGTAGAACAGAAACACCACCCTTATAAATCGAAATAGCCAGTATATCTTCTTCGGACAGAGACTCTTTTGCTTGTTTGAGGCTGTATTCCTGCGCCTCAAGCATCATAAGAAGACCATCATAAATATCAGAATTGCAGCTTCTTGGATAAAAATTTTCGACTGCATCTAGCAAAGCACCTGTTTGTGTCTGTGCTTTGGTAACTGGACTAATACGCTTTCCCTTTAATTTAGCATAAATAAATTGATTAAACTTATTTTTATCGGCAGAAGAGATGGAATGACTATCAATATAGTTGTCGGTATAGGGATAGAGCATGCTGTAGCCCCAGATAGCACTATGACAATGTTGTGGCATATCAGATAGGATACAAAATACGCCATATACTATATAATTTCTAATTGCCTGACCTAAATCTTCGATACTCAATTCTTTGTCAAAATCTCTGGAGCGTTTTAGGAAACGTTTGGTTTCCTGTAAGAATTCCTGCTGCAGTTCTTGGGACATTGCTTTGCTTAGACCAAGCAGAGGCGCTTTGGTAAGAAGAGTTGTAAGTAAATGTTCTGATTCATTACGCCAGCGTTCTTTACCAAAAAGTTTTGGGCAGGTATGCAACTGTTTTTGTATTGTATCGGATGCGCTTGTGATCCATTGTTCATTTGTATTTTTTATATTGTTGTCAAAAGTAGGCAGAAAATCAGGAAAGGTATCAGGTGAGGTCTGCCAAAGCTGTTTGATTTGGGGGTTATATATTGAACGAATCGTTTCTTTATCAAATACTTTCATTTTATCATTCCTTTTTATCTACAATTCTTTTCCAGTGTACCACAAAAAAGAATAACTGGCAAAGTGTGTATACTTTACTATGATACTTGCATAAAGTCCCGTTTTGCGGTATATTGATAAGCAGAGTAAATTTCGTAGTCCAATAAGACGGATCGTGAAACGTGTCGACGTTTGGTGTGACAATTTAGAATGTCAGTGCATAAGGTTTATAATATAGAGAATAAGGTGGGAACAATTATGGTGCATAATAATATTTTAGAAGCAATTGGACATACGCCAATCATCCGATTAAATAAGATGGTAGATGAAGATGCTGCAGAAGTTTTAGTCAAATTTGAGGGCATGAATGTTGGTGGATCTATTAAGACAAGAACAGCTTACAACATGATTAAACAGGCGGAAAAGGAAGGTAAGATACATAAAGATACGATTATTGTAGAACCAACAAGTGGGAATCAAGGAATCGGTCTGGCATTAATAGGGGCAGTACGAGGCTATGAGACAATTATTATTATGCCGGATTCTGTTAGTGAAGAGAGAAGAAAACTTGTAGCACATTATGGAGCGAAGGTAATGTTAATTCATGACGCTGGTAATATTGGAGATTGTATTGATGAGTGCCTACAGACAGCACTGCGTATGGCGGAAGAAAATCCAAATGTATATGTACCACAACAGTTTGAAAATCCAGCCAATCCTATGGTGCATAAACATCATACAGGGTTAGAAATTATGGAACAGGTGGCAGGACCAATTCATGGATTTTGCTCTGGGATTGGAACAGGCGGTACGATAAGTGGGATTGGGGAAGTATTAAAGGCTCAAAATCCAGATATTGAAATTTGGGCTGTAGAGCCAGAAAATGCAGCAATCCTTGCAGGTGGTACAATTGGTACGCATTTACAGATGGGAATTGGTGATGGTCTGATTCCAGAAAATTTGAATCAGAATATTTACGACGAGGTTTATATTGTAACGGATGAGGAAGCAATCCAGACAGCCAAAGATCTTGCAAGATTAGAAGGGATTATGTGTGGCATTTCCAGTGGAACTAATGTTGCTGCGGCACTGAAACTGGCGAAAAAACTTGGCAAAGGGAAAACGGTTGTTACTGTTCTTCCTGATACAGCAGAACGTTATTTTTCAACACCATTATTTGAAAACGAATAGGATAGAACTTATTTGCTGATGGATAAGGTAGCAAAATAATTGGAGAGATATAGAATGGAAAAATTAATTGTATTAGGTACTGGCAATGCAGTTGCAACAAAATGCTTTAATACATGTTTTGCGATTACGGATGAGACAGAGACGTGGCTTGTTGATACGGGTGGTGGCAATGGAATTCTGTCTGCACTGGAAAAGGCAGAAATTGATTATAAGAAACTGCATCACATTTTTATAACACATGAGCATACAGACCATTTGCTTGGAATTGTATGGTTGATTCGCATGATTGGCACTGCGATGAATAAAAATGAATATGAAGGTAATTGCTATATATACTGCCACAGTGATTTGGTGGAAGCCATTCAAACAATTGCACGTTTGACTGTACAGAAGAAATTCCACCAATACATGAATGATAGAATTTTGTTTGTTCCATTGGAAGATGGAGATAAGAAGCAGATTGCATCTTACGAAGTAACTTTTTTTGATATTCAGTCCACAAAAGCAAAACAGTATGGTTTTACAACGACATTGCATAATGGTAAGAAGTTGACATGTATGGGTGATGAACCATACAGGGAAGCGTGTAAGGCATATGCGGAAAATGCAGACTGGTTACTGCATGAAGCATTTTGCTTGTATCGTGATAAGGATATCTTTAAACCATATGAGAAGCATCATAGTACAGTAAAGGATGCCTGTGAACTTGCAGAGCAGTTACAGATAAAGAATTTAGTATTATGGCATACAGAGGATAAGCATTTGCTTGAGAGAAAAGAAAGCTATATGGCAGAGGGTGGCGTATATTATCACGGAAACCTTTATGTACCAGATGATTTAGAGGTCATTGTGTTATAAGAGGAAGTAGCAACGAAGATTGTGACATTTTAGAAAGTATGATAGTCTAAAAGAAGATATATTTGAAATGGAGATATGATATGAAGGTAGTAGATTCTTTTTTACGTTATGTAGCAATGGATACACAGTCAGAAGAAGGCACAGATTGCTTTCCTAGTACGGAAAAGCAGAAAGACCTTGCACGTCTTTTAAAGGACGAGCTGATGTGTCTTGGTGCATCTGATGTCAGAATGGATGACTATGGATATGTATATGCAGTGATTCCGTCAAATCTGCCAGAAGATAAGAAGGTACCTGCAATTGGTTTTATCGCACATATGGATACAGCACCGGCAGTGAGTGGCAAGGATGTTAAACCTCGCATTGTAAAGCAGTATGATGGCAAAGATATTGTTTTAAATGATACAGAAAATGTTGTGTTATCAGTAAAAGATTTTCCGGAAATTATTGACTATATTGGTCAAGATTTAATTGTAACAGATGGAACAACACTTCTTGGCGCAGATGACAAAGCAGGTGTGGCAGAGATCATGACAATGGCAGAAAAGCTGTTGACACATCCTGAAATACCACATGGGAAAATCTGTATAGGTTTTACACCAGATGAAGAAGTTGGTGCAGGTGCAGATTATTTTGATGTAAAGGGTTTTGGTGCAGATTTTGCTTATACGGTAGATGGTGATGCACTCGGCAGTCTGGAATATGAGAATTTTAATGCAGCGGGAGCAAAACTGACGATTCATGGACGTAATGTACATCCTGGTAGCGCAAAGGGCAAGATGAAAAATGCAATATTGCTTGGCATGGAATTTCAGGGTATGTTGCCAACGTTTGATAATCCTATGTATACAGAAGGATATGAGGGATTCTATCATTTGGATGAAATGCATGGATGTGTAGAAGAGGTAGTGCTGGAATATATTATTAGAGACCATGATATGAATAAATTTCTTGCCAAAAAAGAACGCTTTTTAAAGACAGTAGCGTTTTTGAATGAGAAATACGGAGACGGTACTTTTGTTGTGGAGATGAAAGATAGTTACTTTAACATGAAGGAACAGTTAAGGGACCATATGCATCTGGTAGAAAATGCAAAGCTTGCAATGAAAGAGGTTGGAGTGACACCAAAAGTAGCGCCAATCCGTGGTGGTACAGATGGAGCAAGACTTTCTTATATGGGCTTGCCATGTCCAAACCTATGTACAGGTGGTCATAATTTTCATGGTAAATACGAGTATATTTGTGTACAGTCTATGGAGAAGACAGTGGAGATTCTGTTAAAAATTGTAGAACTCTATAGCAAATAATGAATATACACATATGAGAAGCAATATAAATACATGGAGTAATCATGGATAAGAAGCTGTTTGAAGAGGCCAGAGAGAAAATCATTGGAATACAAAGAGAACGTCACGGGATAGGTACGCTGTCTGAGAAAACGGTACATGCTATTTTAAAGTATTACTATGCACCAGATGAGGATATGCATGAAATTCCGATTGAAAATTATGTGGCAGATATTTATACAGGTATAGAAATTATTGAAATTCAGACAAGAAATTTTAATAAGCTACGGGATAAATTAAATGTTTTTCTAAAACAGTATCCAGTAACAATTGTATATCCGATTCCATATCACAAATGGCTTGTATGGATTGATGAAGATACCGGAGAATGCACAAAACGGAGAAAGTCCCCTAAAAACGGTACGGTATATGATGCCTTTAGAGAGTTATATAAAATTAAATCATATCTGGTGAATGACAATCTGCGTTTGAAACTTGTACTTATGAATGTGGAAGAATATCGATTGTTAAACGGCTGGAGTCAAGATAAGAAAAAAGGCTCCACACGCTATGACAGAATTCCGACAGAGCTTGTGGAGGAAGTAAGTGTAGAACGCATAGAGGACTACATGCAGTTTGTGCCGTATTCTCTTCCTGAGCAGTTTACAACGGCAGATTTTGCAAAGGAGGCACATATTGCATCTGCTGTAGCGCAGGTTGTTGTGCATCTACTGCATTACACCGGAATATTGGAAAGAGTTGGAAAAAAAGGCAGAAGTTATTTATATCAAGTGGTAGAGTGATTATGATATAAATTCTGCAATAAATTTTTGTATGGCTGGATTAGGATTCGCTGACGTATGGTAGGCGAATCCTATTTTGCGTTTGGGAATGGGTGTGTTAAGTGGCAATTGAATTAATGTGCCGTCTGTAAGTTCCTCTTTGACAAAGTCTTTAATAACACAAGCAATGCCAAGCCCAATTTTGGCAAATTCAATTAGTAAATCTAAAGTAGTCACTTCAATGAGTTGTTCGCTAGCAATATTTTGATTGGACAGATAGATATCAATATATTGCCTTGTCAGATTCTGTTTATCTAAAAGCATTAACGTTGCATTAGAAAGGAGTGATCTTTCCGAGAGTTCATTTCTTGCCTGTAGATTTTGCATATAGCTTTCTGTTGTTACAAAAACATCTTCAATTTCCTGGATAGGATAAAAAAACAATTCATCCTGGGTAGGTATTTCACCAATTAAGCCAATGTCAATAGAACCATTTTTTAAGGCAGCAACTGTTTGGTTGGTTGACTGACAGGAAATGGATATTTTGATATGTGGATTTTGAGCAATAAAGTTTTGCAGATATGGAAGCAGGATATATTTGCATAAGGTTGTGCTGACCCCGATGGAAATGCTTCCAATCCCAAGTGCAGCAGCTTGGCGAGCTTTTTGTTCGCCTTGTTTTAGTGCTTGAAAAGCAGTTGCTACCTGCTTATAGAGAATTTCTCCTTCTGCTGTTAGAGTAACTCCTTTGGATGTTCTGTAAAAAAGAGACAGTTGCAAATGTTGTTCTAATTTGTTTATGGATTTGCTAATGGCAGGCTGGCTAATATAAAGCTGTTTGGCTGCACCAGAGATGCTGCCACAGGTCGCTACAATATAAAAGGTATGATATAAGTTAAAATTTTGTTCCATTGTGTTTCCTTTCGATATAACTTTAGAAATAATATCAGACTAATAGATATAACTATAAGGAATAGTATATATATAATATAAATATTTTGCAATATAACAAAAATATGCTAGAATGACATACAGAAGAAAAGTAAGCATAACAACAGGAGGAATACGTTATGGGAATGACAATGACGCAGAAAATTTTAGCTGCCCATGCAGGTCTTGATAAGGTAGAAGCAGGACAGTTAATCGAGGCAGATTTAGATCTGGTACTTGGAAATGATATTACAAGTCCAGTTGCTATCAAAGAAATGGAAAAAATGAAAGTAGATGGTGTGTTCCACAAAGATAAAATTGCACTTGTACCAGACCATTTTGTACCAAATAAAGATATCAAATCAGCAGAACATTGCAAATGTGTAAGAGAATTTGCGAGAAGAAATGAGATTACCAACTATTTTGAAGTAGGACAAATGGGAATTGAACATGCATTATTGCCTGAAAAAGGTCTGACAGTGGCTGGTGATGTTATTATTGGTGCAGACTCCCATACTTGTACCTATGGTGCACTTGGTGCATTTTCTACAGGTGTTGGAAGTACAGATATGGCTGCGGGCATGGCAACTGGTAAAGCATGGTTTAAAGTACCAAGCGCAATTAAGTTTAATTTAGTTGGCAAACCATCCAAATGGGTAAGTGGTAAAGATGTTATTTTACATATTATAGGTATGATTGGTGTAGATGGCGCACTTTACAAATCTATGGAATTTGTTGGAGAAGGTATTGCAAATTTAAGTATGGATGATCGTTTCACAATTGCAAACATGGCAATTGAAGCAGGCGGCAAAAACGGTATTTTCCCAGTAGACGATTTGGCACTGTCTTATATCAAAGAACATTCAGATAAACCATATACAATTTATGAAGCAGATGAAGATGCAGTATATGATGAAGAATATACAATTGATTTGAGCACACTTCGCCCAACAATAGCATTTCCTCATTTGCCAGAAAATACAAAGACAATTGATGAAATCCAAGAAGATATCAAAATTGATCAGGTTGTAATCGGTTCTTGTACCAACGGAAGACTGGATGACCTTCGCATTGCTGCTGAAGTATTAAAAGGCAGACATGTTGCTGATGGCATGAGATGTATTGTGATTCCTGCAACACAGAAAATTTATATGGATGCGATGGAAGAAGGTCTGCTTAAAATCTTTATTGAAGCAGGTGCAGTTGTAAGTACACCAACATGTGGTCCATGTCTTGGTGGATATATGGGTATTCTTGCAGAAGGTGAGAGATGTGTATCTACAACAAACCGTAACTTTGTAGGACGTATGGGACATGTGAATTCTGAAATTTATCTGGCAAGCCCGGCAGTAGCTGCTGCTAGTGCGATTACAGGTAAGATTTCCTGCCCATGTGAACTTAAATAAGGAGGACAACAAAAATGAAAGCAACAGGAACAGTTTTTAAATATGGGGATAATGTAGATACTGACGTTATTATTCCTGCAAGATATCTGAATTCTTCTGATCCAGCAGAACTTGCAACACACTGTATGGAAGATATTGATACAGAATTTGTAAAAAAAGTACAGAAAGGTGATATTATTGTAGCGGATAAAAACTTTGGCTGTGGTTCTTCTAGAGAACATGCACCAATTGCTATTAAAGCTGCTGGTGTAAGCTGTGTTATTGCAGAAACGTTCGCAAGAATTTTCTATCGTAATGCTATTAACATTGGACTTCCGATTGTAGAATGTCCAGAAGCTGCAAAAGGTATCGAGGCAGGCGATAAAGTAGAAGTAGATTTCGATTCTGGTGTGATTACAAATATTACAAAAGGCACATCTTTCAAAGGACAGCCATTCCCAGAATTTATGCAGAAAATTATTGCAGCAGAGGGTCTTGTAAATTACATTAATGCAAAATAATAAAACAAGATATGCAAACGGAGAGTGGTACATGTAATCAGTATCTTTCTGGTGCATGATAATACTTTCTTATCGGCTGATATCTATTATATGCATTTGTATCTTTCTTTTTATTTTATGCGCTAGGTACTCTTTTCAGAAAAAAGGTTAGTATTTCTTAGTACCTGATTTTGATGGTAAGCAACCGTCGAAGCACTGTTTGAGTTTTACAGCAAATAGCAGCATATGTATGGCGCTCCAATAACCTGTATTTGGCGTTTTCTAAATGAAGCATTCGACATCTTTGATTGTTCTGCCCTTCACAAAAGGAGGCTTCGCCTCTAGGGAGTTTCAGGGCAGAACTTGATGTCTCGGTGCTTCATTAAGAAAACGCACAAAACGGTTAAAAGTCGCGCCTATACATATGCTGCTATTTGCTGTAAGACGAGTTTTGCGAGACGGTTGCAATAAATACCATCAAAATCAGGTGCATAGAAATACTTGCTTTTTTCTGCTGAGTACCTGTGCAAAAATAAAAAGAAAGATACATTACATATAGCAGGCAGTGACCGATAAGAAAGTATTATCGTGCACTAGGAAGATACTGATGATATGCAACACGCCATTTTTGGGGCGATGGTATGAGGATACTACTAAAAATACTACCCCGTAGTATAGCATTTTTGTGTCTTTTCCAGTAAGATAGCAGTATAAGAATTTGCAGATTCGAACAACAGCAAAAGGACAGTATGTTTTGTATACTGTCTTAGAAAAGAAACAGGAGGACAACGATATGTTAATGTGGTATTTAGATTTTCCAAGTTTGTTTTTGATTTTATTATTAACCATTCCAATGTTGTTTGCAACAGGACTATTTCGTGATTTTTTACGTGGCTTTTCCATTGCAGTATCTCGAAAAAAAGAGTATACAATGATAGAAATGAAAAGGGCATTGTTGGCTTTACATACAACAATGAAGTTAGTGTCCTGTATCGCAATTTTGGTGACGATTGTGACCATTGTTTTAATATTAGTGACACTTGATACACCGGAAGCGTTAGGACCTAACATGGCAGTTGCTTGTCTTGTGCCGCTTTATGCAGTTATGATTGATGTTATTCTGTTGATTTTTCATGCGAAAGTGAAAACAAGATTAATAGAAAAGGAATAGACTTCATGAAAAAGACAGCATTCAAATTGCTTGCGATTTTCTTCTATATGGCATTGTTTTGTGTGGTTACCCAATTCCAAATGAATATATTATTTGACACAAAGCAGATGTTGCTTGTACTGATAGGAACTGTGGCATTATCATTTACGGGATATTATAAGAATGTGACAATAGAAGAATATAGAAATACGGCTTCTTATTATGCGACAATTGTAGGATATTTGACCACCTTTTTGTATATCTTTGGTAACTTATATGCTATGAGTGAATGGGACATGTCACAGATAGCACTCAATATTCGGCCGCTTTTCTATGGATTTGTACTAAACATCTTATTAAAGCCAGAGACAGGAAAAGAAGTTGTTGTATACAAAACAGAGGCAGAAATGCAAATGGAAGATATGGGCAGACAAAATACATCTGCAATGTCAGATTCTGAATGGGAAGATCAGTTACGTACCTATGGGTTGACAGCAAGAGAACGGGAAGTGGCATTGCTCATACGAAATGGATATTCAAATCAAGAGATTGCAGATAAATTATTTATATCTGTTGCAACGGTGAAAAAGCATACTTCAAGTATTTATGAAAAACTGAAAATATCAAATAGAGAGCAGTTGAAAGTATATTTTTGATGTTGTAAAATAGACACACGTCGTAGTTGTGTACGGCGTGTGTTTTTGTGTAAGGATAAGAAGAAAAATAGTCGACTGATGATGTAAATATTATGGAGAACAAAGATATGAGTATAGAAGAAATTTTTCAAACGCTGGATACAATGCTTGCAGATAACAAAATAGATAAGATAGAATCTTATTTATTACAATGTAGGGAGCAAGCAAAAGAAACGGATGATTATGGTATATATATCGCCATTGCAAATGAAATGCTAAACTTTTATAAGAGTACGATGCAGTACAGAAAAGCGTTTGATGTTGCAGAAGATGTGTTGCTTTTGATGGAAGAACTGCAGATGGAGGATACAGAGCAATTTGCAACAATGTTGCTGAATACTGCAACGGTTTATCAAAGTGGTGGACTAGTAAAAGAATCGTATCCATATTATAGAAGAGCATTGCTAATCTATGAATCAGTGACAAAGCGTTTTACGCAAGAAGAATTGGAACAGGTGGCAATGTATTATAGTATGGCGCTGACAGGGGTTGGTGAAGCCTGTTATCATATGGGAGAATATGAAGAAGCATTGCAATATTATGAAAAGGCGTTAGGTATCGTAAAGAAATTCTTTGGTGAAAATCAAACCTATGCGCTTGTGTGTGACAATTGTGCAACTGTCTGTGCGGCATTACAGGATATGCAAAAGCAACAGTATTATAAAAATCTGTCAGATACATTCGTGCAAAATTAGCAATAAACGGAAGGATACTATATTACATGAAAAAAAACGACTGGCTACTATTCGGTAGTGTTATAGTGATAGCATGTATCATATTGTCTGGGTATCGTATGTTTACAACAAAAGGGACGTATGTTGAAGTAGTAAGGGATGGTGTTGTAACAGAACGTTACCGATTGTCAGAAGATATAGAAGTTGCAATAGAAACAGCTTATGGTATCAATGTTTTGCGGATACAGGATGGATATGCGTCTGTGATAGAGGCAGACTGTCCAGACAAATTATGCGTGAAACAAAAGGAGATTATGAATGCTGGAGAAAGTCTGATTTGTCTGCCGCATAGGCTGGTGATTCGGGTGATTGGCAGTGAAAAGGAAACTGAAATAGACGCAGTGGCTGGATAAAACGGGAGGAAAATAATCGCTGCTTACTGATTGTATAGCGAAAGCAGAGAATGAGAGAAAATATGAAAAAAACAGCATATATGGGACTGGCAGTTGCAGCTGCATTGATATTGTCATATATAGAAATGTTAATTCCATTTTATTTTGGAATTCCAGGTATGAAGTTAGGACTGCCGAACTTGCTTGTGGTTATGATATTGTATTTGTATGGCTGGAAAGAAGCGCTTGCAGTAAATGTGTTGCGTATTGTTTTGAACGCGTTTTTGTTTGGGAATATGTATGGATTGTTTTATAGTCTTGCGGGTGCTTTTTGTAGCTTTTTTATCATGGCTTTTTGTAAGAAAATAAAAGTCCTTTCTATGACAGGAGTCAGTATAGCAGGTGGTGTGTTCCATAATGTTGGACAATGTATTGTTGCTGCCTTTGTGGTAAATACAGTACAGATATTTTATTATTTACCGTTTCTTGTTGTAGCGGGAGCTGTAACAGGACTTTTGCTTGGAACAGCAGCAAAAGAAGTTATCAAGAAAATGAAAAGAGAGACTTGAAACATATGTTCGATTATGCTATGATAAAATAAGTTATAAGAGAAGTAGAATGAAGGAGCAGAGGAACTATGTTTGCGTATTTAAAAGGTGAGGTAGCTGATATATCAGAAGATAACCTTGTACTGGAAGTGAATCACATTGGATATAATATTAAGATTTCTTCCTCTATTGCAGCGCTTTTACCGCCAATTGGAGAAGAGGTTAAGATATATACCTATACACTTGTTAGAGAGGATGCTTTTTCTTTGTATGGTTTCCTGACAAAGGATGACCTTGATATTTTTAAGAAGGTTATTACAGTAAGCGGTATTGGACCAAAAGGCGGACTTGCAATTTTATCAGCAATGACGGCGGATGATTTGCGCCTGGCCATTATTTCAGGAGATGCCAAAGCAATTTCTAAGGCACCAGGTATTGGTGCAAAAACGGCGGAACGCCTGATTTTAGATTTGAAGGATAAAGTATCGATAGAGGATACGTTTGTAAATAAAGAAACACGGACACAGATGGAGACATCGGCATTGCAGGATGCTAAGAGCGAAGCAGTAGAAGCCTTGACTGCACTAGGATATTCGGCATCAGATGCCTTAAAGGCAGTCAAACAGATTGTGCTGACAGACGATATGAATGTAGAAGATATTTTAAAGGCGGCACTAAAGAAAATGTCATTTTTATAGTTCTTAATTATGTGGAAATTTAAAGAGATGTGATCTTATATGCCACAGAGAAAAAAAGCGTTGGAAGGAGCATAGCTGTTATTATGGCGAAGCGGATTATTGAAACAAATCTGATGGAAGAAGATGTCAAAATAGAAGGTAGTTTAAGACCGCAATGTCTGGATGACTACATTGGTCAACAGAAGGCGAAGGAAAATTTAAAGATATACATAGAAGCAGCCAAACAGAGACAGGATTCCCTAGATCATGTTTTATTTTATGGACCACCTGGACTTGGAAAGACAACACTTGCTGGTATTATTGCCAATGAGATGGGCGTTAATATGAAGGTAACAAGTGGACCAGCAATTGAAAAACCAGGAGAAATGGCGGCTATTCTAAATAATTTGCAAGAAGGTGATTTGCTTTTTGTGGATGAAATTCATCGTCTGAACAGACAAGTAGAAGAAGTGCTTTATCCTGCTATGGAAGACTATGTGATTGACATTATGATTGGTAAAGGTGCATCTGCACGTTCCATCCGATTGGACTTGCCCAAATTTACATTGGTGGGAGCAACAACAAGAGCCGGACTTTTGACTGCACCATTACGGGATAGATTTGGTGTAATTCATAGACTGGAGTTTTATTCAGTTGATGAGTTAAAGTTAATTATTATGCATTCTGCAAAAATACTTCAAGTTGAGATTGATGAAGCGGGTGCATTAGAACTTGCCAGACGAAGCAGGGGAACACCGAGACTTGCAAATCGTATTCTCAAAAGAGTGCGTGATTTTGCACAAGTTAGATATAACGGAGTTATTACAGAAGAAGTGGCAAATATTGCCCTGGATTTACTTGATGTAGATAAAATGGGTCTTGATCACATTGATAGAAATATTCTTTTGACTATGATTCATAAGTTTAAAGGAGGTCCTGTTGGACTAGATACACTTGCGGCGTCCATTGGAGAAGATGCAGGGACTATAGAAGATGTATATGAGCCATATCTGCTAAAAAATGGTTTCATTACAAGAACACCGAGAGGGCGTATGGTAACAGATTTGGCATATGGCCATTTAGGACTTGAAAATCCTCTATGATTTGTTATAATAGATGTTGTATTAGCAAATGTGAAAATGTGCATATTTTGTATAAATATAGTGTTTTAGATATATTTAGGTTAAATATGTTAATGTGAAAGAGGATATGTTATGTCAGTTAAAACAGATACAGAAGTTATCATTGGAGGCAAGGTATTTACTTTAAGTGGATATGAAAGTGAAGAATATTTACAGAAGGTAGCTTCTTATATCAATAATAAAATGGCAGAATATAATAAAGTGGATGGATTCAGAAGACAGTCTCTGGACACACAGAATGTTCTGCTTCAGCTTAATATTGCAGATGATTATTTTAAAGCGAAACAGCAGATTACGCTTTTGGAAGAGGATATTGAATCAAAAGAGAAGGAACTGTATGATTTAAAACATGAATTGATAGCAGCACAGATTAAACTGGAAAGTACTGAGAAATCAATCAAGACAATGCAAAAAGAGTTGAATGATAATGCGAAGACAATTGTCCGCATGGAAACAGAGCTGAAGGAATACAACAAAAAGAAATAGCACAAAAGAGAAAATTTTAACAAATAAACGGGCTGTCTTATGACAGCCTGATTTGTTACTTGGGGAATTGGAGTTTATATGAAAAAAGTAGAATTATTGGCACCGGCAGGAAGTTATGAAGCGTTTTTAGGTGCGATTCATGCAGGTGCAGATGCGGTATATTTGGGTGGACATAAATTTGGTGCAAGAGCCTATGCAGATAATTTTTCAGAGGAAGAAGTATGCAGCGCAATCCGATATGCGCATCTTTATGACCGCAAAGTATATCTGACATTAAATACTTTAATAAAAAATTATGAAATGCAGGAACTGTATGATTATCTCAGTCCTTACTATAATGCAGGATTAGATGGTGTCATTATACAGGATTTGGGTGTGTTTTCTTTTGTGAAAAAGCATTTTCCGGGAATGGAATTGCATGTTAGTACACAGATGACAATTACGGGGGTACATGGAGCCAAGCTGTTAAAGGAACTTGGTGCAGTTAGGATTGTGCCGGCAAGAGAATTATCGTTAGATGAAATTAGAACCATCAAAGAACAGGTAGATATAGAGATAGAGACTTTTATTCATGGTGCTATGTGTTATTGCTATTCTGGTCAGTGTTTGTTTAGTAGTTTGCTTGGCGGAAGAAGTGGAAACAGAGGGCGATGTGCGCAACCATGCCGTTTGCCGTATCAGACAGTGATAGATGGAGAGGTGTCTTGTGTACAATATCCATTGAGCTTAAAAGATATGTGTACGATTCAGATGATTCCTAGACTGATAGAAGTAGGAATTGATTCCTTTAAAATAGAAGGAAGAATGAAAAAGCCAGAATATGCTGCTGGTGTTACAGCACTGTATCGTAAATATATAGACAAATATTATGCGAATCCAAAAGCAGAATTTAGCGTTTCGGAGAAAGATTTTGCACAGTTAAAAACGCTTTATATGCGAAGTGATTTGCAGGATGGATATTATGACAGACACAATGGCGCTGAAATGATTACACCACATAAACCTAGTTATGTTGGCTGTGATGATGCATTACTTGCTGAGGTAAGAACATCTTATATTGAGAAAAAAGTACAGCTTCCGATAACGGGTGTCGTGATGCTGAAAGAAGGATTACCAGCACGCTTAACTGTTCGTAGACACGATACAGAGGTTGGAGTTACGGGTAATATAGTGGAAGCAGCACAGAAACAGCCGCTTGATGAGGCAAGTGTTGAAAAACAAATAAATAAAACAGGCAATACACCTTTTGTTTTTTCAGATTTAAAGATAATTATGGACGATTCCATTTTTATGCCGTTAAAAGCATTGAATGAACTACGCAGAGCTGCGTTAGAACAGTTAGAAGTGTCATTGACAGCAACGAATAGGAAGGAACGAGAAGCTATAGATGGAGGTTCGGAGGAGCCTAAGCTTTATACGACAAAAGAAAGTGTTTTATCTTCTCACTTAGATTCTAAGATTCTTCTGACAGCAGAAGTATCAAATGCAAAACAGTTAGAGGTAGTGTATCATGCAAGAGAAATAGAACGGATTTATGTACCTTCAGATTTGCTGTTTGATGACATTGCAGTAAATGCAGTGCTTACTGCATATGATATAGGGGAAGCATTGGAGTCGGATGAGCGTTATATAAACCAGACAAAGCCAGCGTTATATCTGGCAATGCCACATATTCTTCGAAAAAGAAGTCAAAGTTATCTGGAAGAAGTTAGACAAAAATTGCAGACATACGAGATAGCAGGAATTCTTGTAAAGAATCTAGAAACATGGCAGTGGCTTCAGGAAATAGGATGGGAGAAAGAAATTTTGCTGGATGCAAATCTGTATGTATGGAATACAGAAAGCAAGCAATTTTTTGGACAACATGGTGTAAAACTGACAGCGCCATTAGAATTAAATGGAAAAGAACAAAAGCAGCTTGGACTGCAGGGAATGGAAGTTGTTGTATATGGCAGACTTCCGATGATGATTACAGCCAATTGTATCCGCAAAACAAAAGGGAAATGTAGCATAGCACAACAAGGACAAAGTACGATGTTAGTAGACCGCTATCAAAAAGAATTTTTGGTCAATACCTGTTGTAAGCACTGTTATAACATTATATATAACAGCGTGCCTTTGTCGTTGCATCAGTTTTTGGATGGAATTGCAAAAGATAAGCCAGCAAGTATGCGATTGCTGTTTACAACAGAATCTGGCGCAGAGACAGAGGATATTATTACGTATTTTGATAAAATGCGAGAAGGGACACCCGTTTCTTTGCCATATCGAGAATATACAAATGGACACTATAAACGTGGGGTAGAATAAGAAGAAGGAGGAGTAGGGTGATGCAACATTATGTATTAGAAATATCCAAATATATAATAACGCTTTTTATGGCACTTTATACGTATGAATGCTTTGCCGTATTCCGTTTTGATAACGAGGAGCGTAGAAGAGGGATTTACATTAGACAGAATATTTTTATGTTTTGTTTCCACTTTATGTGTTATCTGGATATTTGTATTAAGACCAATAAGATAGAATATTTATTTTTCTTTGCATTCCAGCAGATAGCTTTATTTGCAACAATTACATTGTATAGTATGATATATCCTCGTTCTAATAAATTGATTGTTAATAATATGTGTATGTTGCTGAGTGTAGGATTTGTGATTTTAACAAGACTCTCTTTTGAAAAGTCAGTAAAACAGTTTTTGATTGTCGTGTTATCTATTGTTATAGCAATGATAATTCCTCAGATAATTAGGAAACTGATGATATTGAAACAGATAACATGGATATATGCAGGAATCGGAATTGTGACATTAGGGATTGTGCTTGTGATGGGAGCAGTAACAAATGGATCAAAACTTTCTTTTTCTCTGTGGGGTGTTACATTTCAACCATCAGAGTTTATTAAAATCGTTTATGTATTTTTCGTTGCTGGTATTTTAAAAGAAGCAGAGGATTTCAAAACAATTGTTGTATCAGCAATCGCTGCAGGAATCCATGTTATAATTCTTGTGCTATCAAGGGACCTGGGCAGCGCACTTATTTTCTTTGTGACGTATGTTATGATGCTATATATTGCAACAAAGAAGCCGGTTTATTTATTAGTGGCGGCAGGATGTGCGGCAATTGCGAGTGTGGTAGCATATCATATGTTTTCTCATATACAGGTGCGTGTACAGGCATGGAAAGACCCCTGGAGTGTGATTGATGATGCAGGATATCAGATTGCCCAATCATTATTTGCAATTAGTTCAGGTGGCATGTTTGGATTGGGAATTTATGGAGGAACACCAAGAGATATTCCTTATGTCGAAACAGACTTTGTGTTTTCAGCAATTGCAGAAGAATTGGGATTGCTGTTTTGTATTTGCCTGATTATGCTGTATATTAGTTGTTTTATTATGTTTATGAATATTGCTATGCGGGTAAAGGACAAGTTTTATCAGATGGTAGCATTTGGACTTGGAGTAACATATGGATTTCAGATTTTTCTAACGGTAGGTGGTGGTACAAAGTTTATCCCACTAACGGGAGTTACGCTGCCGCTTATCAGTTATGGTGGAAGTTCGGTAATGGCTACTCTTATCATGTTTGCAGTCATTGAAGGAATTTATTGTATCAGACAGGTTGGAGGCAAAAGTGTTGTTAGGAAAAAAATGGGAACGCAGCAAGAGCGAAAAACAGAAACCCAAAGATAAACAGAATAAAGAAATTATGCTAGTGACATATGGCTTTGTAGTATTATTTCTGGCAATGCTAGGACATTTTATTTATTTTGCTGCTGCCAACAAAGAAGAGATGCTTAATAACAGTTATAATGGAAGGCAGGCATTACTAGCAGCACAAAATACAAGAGGGACAATTTATTCTAGAGATAAAGAAGTGCTGGCAGAAACAATTACAACAGAGGATGGCACAGAGTTAAGACAATATCCTTATGGCAATTTATTTTCTCATGCAGTTGGCTATTCCACAAAAGGAAAAACAGGAATTGAGTCTCTGGCAAATTATTATCTGATTCAGTGTAATCTTCCTTTTGTGGATAAAGTAAAATACGAAACTTCTGGAAGCAAAAATCCGGGAGATTCTGTTATTACTACGCTAGATACACAGATTCAACAGGTCATTGACCGTGAAATGGGAATTTATAAGGGCGCAGCAATTGTGATGAAGCCAGATACAGGAGAAATTCTTGCAATTGTGTCAAAGCCGGATTATAATCCAAATGAAATTGTGACTATCTGGGAAGACTTACTTGCAAATGAAGATAGTTCGGTATTGTTAAATCGGGCAACGCAGGGATTGTATCCTCCGGGTTCCACATTCAAAATAATATCTGCTTTAGAATATATGAGAGAAAATCCAGAGACATATCATAATTTTCAGTTTCAGTGTAAAGGAAGTTATACGATGGAAGATAATACTATACGTTGTTATCATGGCACGAATCATGGCAGCGTGGATTTTACGAAAGCGTTTGCCAAATCCTGCAATGCTTCCTTTGCAAATATAGGGATGCAGTTGGATAGAGAAAAGTTTGCAGATACATTAGATACGTTGTTATTTAATAAGGAATTGCCTGTGAACTTAAACTATAAGCAAAGCTCTCTTTTGATGTCAGATGAGATTTCGAATGAAGATATGATACAAAGCTCTATTGGTCAGGGAAAAACTCAAATGACACCAATACATTTATGTATGATTACATCTGCTATTGCAAATGATGGTATATTGATGAAGCCATATATTATTGACCGGGTAGAAACGGATAAAAACGTAATTGTAAAGCAGTTTCAGCCAGAAACATATGGAACATTTATGAGTGTGGAAGAGGCATCTGCTCTCAAGATGCTGATGCAGGAAGTTGTAGAATCGGGAACAGCAACGAAACTTTCAGGACAGGGATATACAGCAGCAGGTAAGACCGGATCGGCTGAGTATAATCAGAATGCTGACAGTCATGCTTGGTTTACTGGTTTTGCACCGGCGGACAATCCGCAGGTTGCAGTTACGATTATTATTGAAGGTGCTGGCTCAGGTGGAGATTATGCTGTGCCGATAGCACGACGGATTTTCGATGCTTATTTTGAACAGGCACCATTTTAAAAAAATATTGATGCAAACGAGATTCTGAATAGATGCTTGCCTTATAAACAATATTCGTATATACTGAATATAGGCATAGTTACAACACACCATAGGGCAGGAGGCATTGCAATGATTGAAGCAACAAGCTGTGGCGGTGTGGTTATATTTCGAGGTAAGATTCTCCTTTTGTATAAGAATTATAAGAATAAGTATGAAGGATGGGTATTGCCTAAGGGAACGGTAGAACCTGGCGAAGAGTTCAAAGATACGGCACTTAGGGAAGTGCTGGAAGAGTCAGGAGCAAAGGCGTCTATTATTAAATATGTAGGGAAAAGTGAATACACATTTAATATACCGGAAGACACCGTAGAAAAAGAAGTCCACTGGTATTTGATGATGGCGGACAGCTATTATAGCAAACCACAACGCGAAGAGTTTTTTGTAGATTCTGGATTCTATAAATATCATGAAGCATATCATCTGTTAAAGTTTTCTAACGAGAAACAGATTCTGGAGAAAGCATATCATGAATATTTGGAGTTGAAGAAGAACAGGCTCTGGGGAAATCGTAAGTATTTTTAAAATGACAGAAAATAGTAGCGCATGTGCAGGATAAATATTAACCTGCGTATACGCTACTATTTTTGTTAAAACGCAAATAGTGTAATAACACGTTGCGATTGGTATATATTTTTATAAAATAGCAATAATATTTAAATCTAATGATGTAGACAAATCGATGACGGTATCCTCTACTTTTACAAGTGGGCGGGACAGATTCTGTTTATTTGTTAAGATGACAACAGCTTCGCGTTCGTCACTTAAACGGACTGTTCTTCCAAGTTGTGCAGCAGCAATTTGCTCCAAAATTGTTCTGAGAATTAACATGTCATATTTTTCAAGACCGTTTTTCTCAAATTCTTCAATTACCTGGAATGGTGTGAGAGAAGCACGGTAGGTTCTTGCAGATGTCATTGCTTCGTAAGAGTCTACAATAGAAATATACTTAGCAAAACGGTCAATTTCGTCACTTTTTAGCTTGGAAGGATAACCAGTACCGTCGCAACGTTCGTGGTGCATTAAGGTTGCATTTAGAATATGTTCGTTTAAAGCTTCTTTGTGCTTTAATAAGTCATATCCGATTGTAGTATGGGTTTTCATCCAGTTATATTCAAAATCGCTTAATTTACCTGGTTTCCAGATAACTTTTTCTGGGAATTTAAATTTTCCTACATCATAGAAGAATCCACATAAGATCAAAGTTTTGGTATCTTCTGCGGAGAGGGCAAACCAGGTTGCAAAAACACCTGCAATTAGTGCAGAATTTAGGCAATGGGCATAGGTAATGTCATCTTCGCTTGGAAGCATATTATATAAGAAATCAAGAAGCTGTTCGCCATTTTCTACACAGCCTCTCAAATTATCGTGGATTTCTATTAAATAATTTAATTGAGGAAGTGTTCCTTTTTCAAGAAAGTCATTCATAATCAGTTTATAAACTGCCATATTTGTCTGATATTCTTTTTCGAAGCGGCGGAACGTTTCGCTGACATGTACTTTTTCAAAGTGTGTTACAGCATAATCCGCCTCTTCCTTAATTGATACACACATAATAGAATAGCGGCCCAGTCTGGCAATCATAGCTGCGTCTAATACTGTGTCAGCAGGAATGAGCAGTTCATTTTTATAAGAATATACGTCTTCGGCTAACTCCATACCCGGAGTCAGAGCCATCTGCGCAACCGTTTTCATGATATGACCTCCATTTGTATATTTACATATTATTTTAGAAATAATTACTACACTTGTCAATTCTTTATTATAGTTGATTTTGACATGGGGAACAACATATTTTTAAAGGAAAACTGTTAAAACGAAATAAGATGTGATATAATGTACGCGGACATAATGAGAGGATATTGAGTAGATATCTTGTAATGTGGGAAAGATATGGTTATTGAATGATGAAATTTTATAAAAAACTGTATGTTGGAGAAAGCATAAAAAACCCTGTAAAAGTCAGATGGAAACTGGCGCATGGTGCAGGGCAATTGAAAATATATGTCATTGCGCTTGCGGGTGGGGATGATTTGTTGGAAATATATCACTGTGCCTATCTGCAACAAAAATATTATAAAAAATATCCACCCTTTATTGTCGGAATTGCAGGTAGTTATGATGAAGCGGTTTCTCTTACGCAGACAATTATAGAAGAAGTGTATGCAGATACAGGAGATTTCGCTGTGAAAGAATATATTTTAAATATCTAAATCCAAATAGACATATTTGGGTTGGGAAAGAATCCGGGAGTTAGTGTATGTTACATATACTTTTGATGATATTGAAAGTTCTGGGAATTATATTGCTGTGTATTATAGGTGTCGTGTTATTGCTGATTGCACTTGTGTTATTCGTGCCACTGAGATACCGCATAAAGGCGATAAAAGAGGAAACAATAGATGAACAAGGGCAGACAAGTGAATTGTCAGAAAGTATATATGCCCGCATTAAGGCAACGTGGTTGTGTCATTTTATTAGTGTGACAGCAGAATATAAAGGGGAGCTTCTTTGTAAAGTCAGAGTGCTTGGGATTGTTGTATATGACATAGCTAAAAAAGACGAATATGCAGCGAGAAAAGCAGAAAAAGAAAAGCGTAAAGCAGAGAAAGAAAAGCGTAAAGCAGAGAAAGAAAGACACAAGAAAGAAAAGGAAAAGCAAAAATTAAAGAAACAAAAGCAGAATCATACAATAGTTGAAAAGAAGCAAATAGCTACAGTTTGTGATAAAACAGAGATATCTGGTAGCAAGCAGAATCCAGAAGATGAAATAATAACGAATACACAAACAGCAGAAGATAATACAAATGAAAAACTTACATGGATACAGAAAGTAGTGCGGTTTATTCAGAAACTAAAAGAACTCTTTTATAAGTTTTTAGAGGCGATTCAAAATATCCAGTACACATTTGAAAAGTTCTATGATAAAATAAAAGACGCAATAAATCAGGTTGAATACTATAAAGAAGTTTGGGCGAAGGAAGAAACGAAGTTAGCAATAGCAACTGCAAAAGAGCAGTTAGGAAAACTTATAAAACATTTAAAGCCTTCCAAATTTAAAGCAGACATCCATTTGGGTGTGGAAGACCCAGCAACGCTGGGACAGATTCTTTCTATTCATGGTATGTTATATCCTTATATAGGGAAGAATGTACGAATTGTACCTGATTTTGAAAAAGAAGTTTTAGAAGGAACTATTTATATAAAAGGAAGAATTACAGTATTTGTGTTGTTGCGGATAGCATGGATATTGTATTTTGATAAAAATATCAGATATCTAATCCGGTTATTAAAGAAGGAGGACAAATAAATGGCTGAGAATAATTTTACAGGGGTTGTAGAATCATTACTAAAGGGAATGGATTCACTCCTTTCTACCAAAACGGTTGTGGGTGAAGCAACAAAGGTAGGAGATACTATTATTTTACCATTGGTTGATGTTACTTTTGGTATGGGTGCAGGTGCTAGTGCGGGAGATGTAAAAAGTGGCGGTGCTGGTGGTATGAGTGGTAAAATGACACCAAGTGCAGTGCTTGTTATCAAAGATGGACATACAAAATTGGTAAATGTAAAGAATCAGGATAGCGTAACTAAGATTCTTGATATGATTCCTGATGTTGTAGATAAGTTAACAACCAAAAAGCCGGAAATGATGGCAGATGATGAAGCTGTTGACATTGCATTTCCGGAGAAGGAAGAATAGGAAGAATCATTTTATAAAAGTTGTGCATATAATATAAAGAGAAAATATAGGAAGAAGTGACAGAATACGAAAAAACTAATTGGTTTTGTTGCTTTCTGTATTGCTGTTGGAATGTTTATTATGATGCTGCTTCCGAATATTTTTGTAGGTCTGATTATTATTGCATTGCTTTTGCTTGTAGGTTACAATTTGTTTTGTTGTTAATAATTAAGGGCGAACATGGATAATAATTTTGAACTGACATTGTTAGAGGGCGATGAAGAAGCTCTGAATGAATTAAAAGGCTGGCTTTTTCAAGAAAATATAAGACTGAACATTGAACGTAAGAATTTAGAAAGTTTATTTGAACAGTTTTTAAAAGAAAAAAAACAGTTCCAGTCAGAAATGCACATATTAAATCAGAGAGTTTTGCATGAACGCAAACGTTTAAAAGAAGAAAATCGTTTTTTTGAAAAGAAAATGGAAATTCTTCAGAACGGTTTCAGAGAACTGGAAGAGGATAGAAGACAGTTTGAACGCGAAAAGCTTCGGTTTGAAACAGAACGAAAAGTGCAACGTGAGAATTTTGAATACACGGGTAACGTTACCCGTGCGCAAGTTTTTTTCCGTGGTGTGACGAATCAGTTAGCACTTAAAAAGCGATATAAAGACTTAATGAAGATTTTTCATCCGGACAATCTGTGCGGAGATAATGAGACAGTACTGGCAATTAGTAAAGAGTACGAGAAGCTTCGTAAGGAATATGATTATCATAAAGAAGCATGAAAAAAGGCTGGACATTTGTCCAGCCTTTACTCAAATTCATAATTAAGCTCTTTCAACTCTGCCTGATTTTAAGCAGCTTGTGCAAACGTGCATTTTTCTTGCTGCTCCGTTTACTTTACATTTAACATTTTTAACGTTTGAATTCCAAATACGATTGGATCTTCTATGAGAATGGCTTACATTATTACCAAAATGAGCGCCTTTTCCACAAATATCACATTTAGCCATCTTAGCACCTCCTAAACGAAACTAAGCCTTTCAAGGCTCACAACGTGATTATTTTAACAGATAAATATGCAGAATGCAAGTAAAAAATAATGATATTTCTAAAAAACTTAAAATTTCTGAAATAACTAGTTCCTTTTTTATAGAAAAGAGGTTATAATAGCTATATCTTTGTAAAGAATATGTTAAGAAAGAAAAAGGAGGTACGATATGAAAGGATCTTCTATGAATACCCATTTGGGTAATATCAAAATTGATAATGAAGTAATTGCACAGTACGCAGGCTCAGTGGCAGTGGAATGTTTCGGCATTGTTGGCATGGCAACTGTTAATGTGAGAGATGGACTTGTAAAACTTTTAAAGAAGGATAGTCTGACAAACGGCATTTCAGTAGTGCAAACAGGTCATAAATTGACATTGAACTTCCATGTAATTGTTGCTTATGGTGTAAGTATCATTGCGGTTTCTGATAATTTAATCAGCAATGTAAAATATAAAGTAGAAGAGTTTACAGGACTCGAAATTGAGAAAATTAACATCTTTGTAGAAGGTGTACGAGTGATTGATTAAGGAGGACTATACTGTGACTTTAAACACAATCGACGCTAAGATGCTTTCTAAGATGTTCTTGGCGGGCGCAAAAAACTTGGAACACAAAAAAGAATGGATTAATGAATTGAATGTTTTTCCTGTTCCAGACGGTGATACTGGAACGAACATGACGATGACCATTATGGCAGCTGCAAAAGAAGCGGCAGCACTTGAAAATCCAGATATGATGACACTTGCAAAAGCAATATCTTCGGGTTCTCTTCGCGGAGCAAGAGGTAACTCTGGTGTTATTTTATCCCAACTTCTTCGTGGCTTTACAAAAGGTATCAGAGAGTACGACGAGGTTACAGTTGATATTTGTGCAGATGCCTTTGCGAAAGCAGTAGAGACTGCCTATAAAGCTGTTATGAAACCAAAGGAAGGAACAATTCTGACTGTTGCTAAGGGCATGGCTGAAAAGGCAGCTGAGTTACAGGAAGAAGGCGTTACCGATTTTACGACGTTTATTGATGAAATCATCAAACATGGTGATTATGTTTTAAGTCAGACACCGGAAATGCTTCCAGTATTAAAACAAGCTGGTGTTGTTGATTCTGGCGGACAGGGACTTATGGAAGTTATGAAGGGTGCATATGATGCATTTTTAGGTAAAGAAGTAGATTTGTCTATTTCTGTAGATGTAAAACCGGTTGCTTCCCAGATGTCCATTGATGCACAGGCAGATGCAGATATCAAATTTGGATATTGTACAGAATTTATTATTATGCTTAATAAAACATTTAATATCAAACATGAGATGGATTTTAAGGCATATTTGGAATCTATTGGTGATTCTATTGTGGTTGTTGCGGATGACGATATTGTAAAGGTACACGTACATACGAATGACCCTGGATTTGCAATTCAGAGAGCATTAAAGTATGGCGCATTATCTAATATGAAAATTGACAACATGAGATTGGAACATCAGGAGAAACTGATTAAAATGTCAGAAAAAGAAGTTGCTTCTGTAGAAGAGATACCGGCTGAGAAAAAAGAAGCTGGTTTTATAGCAGTTTCTGTTGGTGAAGGTATTAATGAAATATTTAAAGGTCTTGGTGTAGATTACATTATCGAAGGCGGACAGACAATGAATCCTAGCACGGAAGATATGTTGAATGCCATTGATAAAGTAAATGCAGAGACAATTTATATTTTACCAAACAATAAAAATATTATCCTTGCAGCAAATCAGGCACAGGCGCTGATCAAAGATAAGGATATCCGTGTTATTCCAACAAAAACTGTACCACAGGGAATTACGGCAGTCATTAATTATGTACCAGGTATGTCTGGAGAAGAAAATGAAGCTGCTATGACAGAAGAAATCAAAGCTGTCAGAACAGGACAGGTAACCTATGCCGTAAGAGATACTGTAATTGATGATAAAGAAATCAAGCAGGGAGATTATATGGGAATTGGCGATTCTGGTATTCTTTCTGTTGGCACGGAAATGGAAGATGTAACATTCCAGATGGTGCAGGAAATGATGGAAGATGATTATGAATTAATCAGCATTTATTATGGTGCAGAGGTAACAGAAGAAGCGGCAGAAGAACTGCGCGCACGCGTAGAAGAAGCGTATCCTTCCTGCGATATAGAACTTCAGTATGGCGGACAGCCAATTTACTATTATATTGTTTCGGCAGAATAAATTACGCAAAATAACAAAGGGGCTATTGCATAATCATGCACAGCCTCTTTTATATATCGTGAAAACGATAGAGTGGGAGGAAATATGGAAAAGCAAATTCCGCTGACTGTTTTAAAAGGCGTTGGAGAGAAAACGGCAAAATTATTTTATAAACTACATATTAAGACAGTGGAAGACCTTGTAGCGTATTATCCGCGTTCTTATGATGTATTTGCACCGTGTGTACCGTTGGCAGAAGTTGCTGCAGGACAAGTGTGTGCAGTTAGAGCCGTGGTTGTAGGAAATCCATCTGTGAAAAAAGCAAAACATTTGACGATATTGACTGCGTTGGTCAAAGATGAAACAGGTACAATGCAGATGACTTTCTTTAATATGCCATATTTACGTTCCGTGTTGAAACCAGGTGGATATTATATTTTTCGGGGTATGGTTGAAAAAAGAGGCAATCTGTATGTGATGGAACAGCCTAAAATGTATCAGAGGGATGAGTATGATAAATTAACAGGTACGATGCAGCCAATTTATCCATTAACAGCAGGACTAACAAACCAGGCTGTTAAGAAAGCGGTTAGACAGGCAATTGATTTAACGATGCAAAATGCAGAATATATGCCAAGGACTGTTCTGGACGAGTATGGACTTCTGGGATATGAAGAGGCAGTTGAATGGATTCATTTCCCGAAAGAATATGAAGATATGTTACAGGCGAGGATGCGTCTCGTCTTTGATGAATTTTTTGTTTTTATGTTACAGCTTCGTATGGCAAAGGAGTATAGCAAACAACAAGAAAACCGTTTTCAGATGTTAGAAACAGCAGAAACGATACGTTTGTTAGAGGCACTGCCTTACGAATTAACCAATGCGCAGAAAAAAGTATGGGAAGAAATCAGAACAGATTTGTCTGGTAAATACAGTATGAACAGACTTGTACAAGGTGATGTTGGTTCGGGTAAGACAATCATAGCACTTCTTGCACTTTTGCAGGCTGTAACGAATGGGTATCAAGGCGTGTTGATGGCACCGACAGAAGTGCTGGCAGAGCAACATTTTGAAGCTGTGGCGGAATTGACAAAGACATATCAACTACCGTTTCATCCAGTGTTGCTAACAGGTTCTGTTTCGGCAAAGGATAAAAAAGAAATGTATGGAAAGATTGCTTCCGGAGAAGCAAATCTTATGATAGGAACACATGCATTGTTTCAGGAAAAGGTAATTTATAAAAATCTTGCCCTTGTAATTACAGATGAGCAGCATCGATTTGGTGTACGACAGCGAGAAGCGCTCGCGGGAAAAGGAGAAGATGTGCATGTTCTTGTAATGAGCGCAACACCAATACCAAGGACATTAGCTACCATTCTTTATGGAGATTTGGATATTTCTGTTATTGATGAGCTTCCAGCAGACAGACTTCCTATTAAAAACTGTGTTGTTGGTACGGGATATCGTCCAAAAGCTTATGAATTTATTGCAAAGGAGGTACATGCAGGGAGACAGGCGTATGTCATTTGTCCGATGGTAGAGCCTGGGGAGATGGATGGACTAGAAAATGTTATAGATTATTGTGATAAGTTAAGAGCAGCATTGCCGGCGGATATTCAAGTGGCATATTTACATGGTCAGATGAAGCCGGAACAAAAACGTAATATTATGGAAGCGTATGCAAAGCATGATATTGATGTATTGGTATCTACAACCGTAATTGAAGTAGGTATCAATGTGCCGAATGCAACCGTCATGATGATAGAAAATGCAGAACGTTTTGGACTTGCAGGACTACATCAGCTAAGAGGAAGAGTTGGCCGTGGAAAACATCAGTCTTATTGTATTTTTATTAATTCTTCGGAAAATCAACAAACAACACAAAGATTAGAGATTTTGAACAAATCTAACGATGGATTTTATATTGCAGGAGAAGATTTGAAACTTCGTGGCCCAGGAGATTTGTTTGGCATCAGACAGAGTGGTATTATGAATTTTCGAATTGGGGATATCTACAGTGATGCTTCCATATTACAAAAGGCGAAAGAAGCTGCAGATGCTATATGGGAACAGGATGAATATTTAAGAAAAACGGAAAATGCAAGATTAAATTCTTATCTCGAAAATCGTATGTTACAAGAAGAAAATTTTGGCATTATTTAGAGTTTATGAAACGAAAAGCTTGTAAATATGCCTTAAATGGAGTAAAATTTAGTATGAGATAATGGTGTAAATCTAGATTGAGTAGGTATAAGAGGTTATATTTATGGGTAAAAGAAAACGACATGTGATAATTTCATGGGTTATGTTGTTTGTTGTATGTGTTGGAGTATCATGCGTGCCAGTGCAGGCGCAGGAAGCTGATAATACAGTAAAGGTAGGCTATGTACAACATGCGCAGACAATTAGCCGTAATAATAATGGTGCAATGTCTGGGTATAGTGTGGATTATCTGGAAGAAATTGCAAAACATACAGATTTTTCATATGAATATATTGAGTTAACAGAGGCAGAACATTTTGGTAAACTGCTGGATGGTACTGTTGATTTATTGTGTAATATCCCAATACATAAGGGGTTACAGTATAATCTTGTGTATAGTGACCATCCATCCTGTACAGAGTATTCGGTGCTGTATGCAGCAGAATCTAACAAAGCAATCTTTTTTGAAGAATATGGTGCATTAGATGGAAAACGTGTCGGGGTTAATCGCAATGGCAGTGTAGATGAATCACTCTTAAATGAATATGCTGCTAGTAATGGCATCTGTTTTGAAAAAGTGTATTATGATAGTTCACAGGAAATAGACGCGGCATTAAAAAATGGTGAGATTGATCTTGTATATGCATCCAGCCTTCGTAAAGTAGATTCCTTAAAGTTAGTTGCTAAGGTAGGAATGACAGAATTGTATTACGCTACTTCACCTGAGAACAAGGAACTTATGGTGCGTTTGAATGAGGCGCAAAAAGCAATCATGCAGAATCAGCCTGTATTTGAATCTATGCTGTATATTCAATATTTTGGCAAACCATCAGAAGTGTTTAATGGTATTACAAGATTAGAATATAACTTTGCAGTTACAACACAACCAATTAAAATTGCATGTAATGCAAATAACTACCCAATAGAATATTTTGATGACGATACTGGTGAATACAAAGGCGTTGATGCAGCAGCACTTTTTTTGGTGCAGGAACAAAGTGGTCTTCCGTTTGAATATGTAAAAGTAAATTCAGAAAAAGAGGCCTATGAACTGCTCGAAAAAGGCGAAATTGATATGGTCAGTGGATTCTACGAAAATTATTTATCGACGCATCATCATAACATTGTGGCAACAGAGCCATATCTGACTATCAATTACAGCATGTTGGCAGCAAAGGATTACACAGGAACAGAAGTGATTGACAGTGTTGTAATACCAGAAGATTCTCTGGCAATACAGTATTACATACAGGAGACGCATCCAGAGTGGCAGTTACTCTATGCTAACGATATGGAAGAATGTCTGGAAGCTGTTGTAAAAGGCGAAGCTGATATTACACTGATTAACTCTATACGTTTACAGACAAGTTATACGACAGATGATTTGCAAAGAGTAAAGATTTTGACAACAGAAACGATAGGACTTGAGAGTTCTTATGCAATTCGCAAAGATATAACGCCAGTGTTGGAATCTATTATCAACAAATCGATTCATATGACACCACAATCTTATTTTGAAGCATGTATCACTGAGAATGCGGTTAATGCTGCATATGCGGTCAATGCGCTTGATGTTATCAAAGAACTTGGACCGTATATGGTAGCGCTTATAGTGATTATCTTTTTTGCATTTTTCTTTGTTATTCAACAAAGAGAGAAGCATTACAGAATGCTTGCAACAGAAGATTCGGTTTCGGGACTGTGGACTGGTATGAAATTTCGACAAGAAGCAACCAGCCTGATTAATCGTAATAAACAGACAACATATTATCTGGTTTCGCTGGATATTGATAAATTTAAAAATATGAACAATAATCTGGGATCCAAACAAGCAGATAAAATACTTGCTATTGTCGGGTACCGTTTGAGAACTGTTTTTGCAGATAAAGCATTATATGCTAGAGATATGGCAGATATGTTCCTACTTATGCTGGAAAAATGTGATAATTTGGAAGAATTATTAGAACCGCTTTCCAAAGAAATCTATTTGAGCCAGAATGGTAAGAAACATTATTATTCCTTGCCTGTAAAGTCTGGTGTTACAATCATTGAGCCAAGAAAAGGCAATGAAGTAATTGAAAAATATGTAAATCAAGCAATCTCTGCCAGAAAATCTATTAAGGGTAAGGTGGGTGTTGATATTGCATATTATGATGAAAAGATGAAGCAGGAGAATCTGCGTGAAGAAGAAATAGAGAAAACAATGAATTATGCGTTAGAGAATCATGAATTCGTTGTGTATTATCAACCGAAATATGACTTGGCGACAGAAACCATCACAGGAGCAGAAGCGCTTGTACGTTGGCGAAAAGAAGATGGCACCATTGTTCCACCGAATCAGTTTATTCCATTATTTGAGAAAATTGGTTTTATTATCAACCTGGATTTCTATGTATTTGAAACGGTAATTCGCAATTTGTCGGAGTGGATTCGCACCAATAGAAATGTTGTGCCGATTTCAGTCAATGTTTCAAGGTTGCATATTGGGATGAGAGATTTTCTATCCAGATTATTAGAATTGACAGAGAAATACCATGTTCCGACGAGTTTGATTGAGCTAGAATTAACGGAATCTGTTATGAATGATGATTCTGATAATATTATTACATTCCTGTCTAAGTGCAGAGATGCAGGATTTAAACTTTCGATTGATGATTTTGGCAGTGGATATTCATCTTTGAATTTGTTAAAAGGTTTACCGGTTGATGTGTTAAAAATTGATAGAGAATTTTTAAATGAAACAGGAGATTCTGTAAGAAGTAGTATTATTGTTGAACAGGTTATACAGATGGCAAAGCGAATTGAAATTGATACTATCTGTGAAGGTGTTGAAACAAGAGAACAGGCGGATTTCTTAAAACGTGTTGGTTGTCATATGGTACAAGGTTTCTTATTTTCAAGACCGCTTCCATATGATGATTTTGATAAACTGATTTAATTCGAGGCTAGATGAGTAAGTGTAAATATTAATGAAGAAATTCTTAATATTTACACTTATTTTGAGATGTTTTACTATGTCTCGTTAATGGGCGAAAGGGAAAATGATGAAAAAAATAAGCATTATTGCAGCGATTATTCTAGCTGTTATTATAGCAGGTATTCTTTTTATGAATGATAGCCAGCAAGAAACAGAAGTGACAAAAAAACAGACAAAAGTAGGGTTTTTGTTAAACGGAAGCTGTCAGGATAATAGTTGGGGAGAATCTCATTATCTTGGAATGGAGAACAGTGCAAAGACCTTAAATTTGAATGTGACATATCGAGAGAATGTTAAGGAAGATGAAAGTTGTCTTGCTATCATAGAAGAATTGATTACAGAAGGTTGTGAAATAATTATATGTAACTCTTTTGGACAGGGCGAATGGGCTTTACAGGCTGCAAAGAAATACCCAGAAGTTTATTTCTTTCATGCAACTGGTATAGAAGAAGCAGAAAATCTTTCGACCTATTTTGGGCGTATTTATCAGATGCGTTATTTAAGTGGCATTGTAGCTGGTTTACAGACGAAGACAAATGCAATTGGATATGTTGCAGCTTTTGCAATTGATGAGGTAAATAGAGGAATTAATGCGTTTACATTAGGTGTTCGGGCAGTAAATCCAGAAGCGAATGTCTATGTTACGTGGTCAGAATCATGGACAGATGATGCGGCGGCAGAAACAGCAACAAAAACGCTGATTGATACATATGATATTGATGTTCTTGCGATGCATACAGATACTAATAAGCCTTTGGAAATTGCAGATAAAAATGGAATTTGGTCTATAGGATATAATATGGATAATAGTGAATTGTATCCGGATACATTTTTAACTGCACCTGTATGGAATTGGGAGAATTTTTATGAGCCACGTATTTTGGAATGTTTACAGGGAAAATTTCAGGCAAAACATTATTGGGAAGGTGTAGACAGTGGTGTTGTAGCACTTGCACCATTCACAGATAATGTTGTTCCAGAAGCAACAGCGGCAGTAGAACATGAAATAGAGCGCCTACAAAGTGGAACATTTGATGTTTTTTATGGTCCAATTATAGATAGAGAAGGAAATCTGCACGTAGAAAGTGGAGAGAGTATGTCGGATGAAGCTATGCTGAATGACTTTGCATGGTATGTGGAAGGGGTGGTCATTCATGGTGAACAATAAACAAAGGAAAATAGTACTTGGTTTTCTTGCAATAGCTGTGGTTATATTGATTATTTTGCTCATTACTCAAACGGGAAGAAAGCAGGAGGATGATACAGTAAAGATAGGATTTATTTTGTCCGGAAGTATCAGTGAAGAAGGCTGGAACGGCATGCATTATGAAAGTGCAGTAAAAGCATGTCAGCAATTAGATGCTGAATTGTTGGTAAAGGAAAATGTAAAAGAGTTTACAGGAGAGTGTGAAATTGCAATCAGAGAATTGATACAGGATGGTGCCAAAATGATTATTCTGTCCAGTTATGGATATTCTGAGGAAGTATTAGACGTTGTAAGAGAATATCCAGATATTGTATTTTATGGCAATTCTTCCGAATATCATGAAGATAATATGACATCTTATTTTGTAAGAATGTATCAGGCAAGGTATTTGTCGGGTATTCTCGCAGGAATGCAGACAGAGACAAATAAGATTGGCTATGTTGCAGCAATGGCAAATAATGAAGTGAACCGAGGTATTAGTGCTTTTGCCCTTGGCGTGAAGCGTGTAAATCCAGAAGCGGAAGTGATTGTTGCATGGACAGGAAGCTGGGATGATGAAGCGAAGGAGATAGAGGCGGCGAATTGCTTGATTGATTTTTCGGGTGTAGATGTTTTAACTTATCACCAAAATCAGGCATATGTTGTCAGAGCAGCAGAAGAAAAAGAAATATATTCGATTGCATATCATGAAGTCCCACAGGATGTTTCTGATTATTGTCTTACGACAGTCATGTGTGATTGGTCAAAAGTGTATCAGGAAGTAATTGGGGAATTTTTGCGTGGAAAAGGAAATTCAATAGAAAATTTCTGGATTGGAATTGAAAAAGATGCAGTTTGCCTATCAGAGTATTCGACAATGGTATCTGAAGATGCAATAAAAGAAATTGTAAAGGCACAAACGGAAATGCACGGTGGAGAAAGTGTTTTTTCTGGTGTTATTTACGATAGAGAAGGCAACTTACGTTGTGCAGAAAATGAAATTATCAGTGATGAGATTTTGTTAGAAAAATTTGACTGGTATGCAGAAGGTGTAGAATTTTATGAAGAGTAGATTAGGTAGCAGAAAAGCAAATATTATTTGGGGAACAGGAATTTTTGTTGTTGTTCTCGTTTGTGTTGGCTTTTTGATGCAGTCTAAAATGAAAGAATTATTGTATCGCCATATGGAAGAACAAGTGGCAGCGCAGACAGAAATTATGTCACAGGTATTTGCGCAGAGACTAGAATTTGAGTTTGAAGAACTTAACAATATTGCACTTTTGATGCAAGAAGCGGAAATAGATGTATCTGATGTTTTAATAAAAATGGAAATGACAACAAAAAACTGTAATATGGGAGTTTTGCAACTAGACGGCAATGCGGTTTATGGTGAAAAGTTGAATTTTCAAGAGTTTTCGGGAATCCAGGAATCCTTTCGTGGTAATGAAGCAATCTGTTATAGCAAGGATAAAGGACTTTTGTTTACCAAACCAGTATATAATGGAGATAATATTAAATATGTTATATACCGTTTATATGATAACGCAGTTTTGACAGAACATTTTGCAGTTCGTTGTTATGATGGCAAAGGTACAGCTTTTATAGTTAACAAGGAAAAAGATGTGATTATACCTGGTGAAGGAATGCCGGAAAATATTTTTGATGCTTTTAACGAAGGAGAGCTAGAGAAGTTAGAAGATAAAATGGCAGTTTCGACAGCTGCTTCAGTATATGATGCAAAACAGAAAGAATTTCTTCTTGTTGCTGAAATCGGACAAACAGACATGTTTATTGCAGGCATAGTTCCAGAAGCTGTTATATCAGAAGGCCTTGCCGATATTGTAACGCTTGTATTGTGGGTGTTTGGTCTTTTGTTATTATTACTTGTCATAGGTGTAATATATTTATTTGGAGCAGAAGAAAAAGCAAGAGAAAGCGATGAACTACGTGAAGCTAAAATCAGCGCAGAGAAAGCAAATCAAGCAAAAAGTGATTTTCTTGCTAATATGTCGCATGAGATACGTACTCCAATCAATGCAGTTATGGGCATGAATGAAATGGTGCTTAGAGAATGCCAAGATGCAACGATTCGGGAATATGCACAGAATATCCAAAGTGCGAGTCAAAATCTGCTTTCTATCATTAATGATATTTTAGATTTTTCAAAAATAGAAGCAGGAAAAATGGAAATAGTAGAAGATGAGTATTCCTTCTGTGCTGTCTTAAATGATGTTGTCAATATGATTCAGATTAAAGCGGAACAGAAAAAATTAGCATTTGAAGTGGAGATAGATGAGAAGCTTCCAGAAGGATTATTCGGTGATGAAATAAGAATTCGTCAGGTAATTGTAAATATATTAAATAATGCTGTCAAATACACAAAGCAAGGAAATGTTTCTCTTATTGTGCAAGGAAAGCGACAGGATGATGACAGTATTTATCTTGAAATTGCTGTAAAAGATACTGGAATTGGTATAAAGGAAGAAGACCGTGAGAAACTTTTTCATGGATTTGAACGATTGGATTTGGGAGAAAATCGCAATATTGAAGGAACTGGATTGGGACTTGCAATTACATATAAACTTGTAAATAGTATGAAAGGAACGATTACAGTAGAAAGTGAATATGGAAAAGGATCTACTTTTACGATTAGGCTTCCTCAAAAAATTGTGAAAAGTACTCCGATAGGTGACTTTAAAGAACATTATCGTATGTATGAACAGGAAAAACAAGGATATCATGAAAGTTTTCATGCGCCGGATGTAAAAATACTTGTTGTAGATGATAATGACATGAATCTTTTTGTTGCCAAAAGCTTATTGAAAAAGACTCTTATACAGGTATCAACATGCCAAAGTGGTGCAGAATGTCTAGATTTATTAAGACAAAATGAATATCATGTTGTGCTGTTAGATCATATGATGCCAGGAATGGACGGTATTGAGACATTAAAACAGGCAAAGGAAATGTTTGATAATAAGTCTAAAAATGCAACTTATATTGCTTTGACAGCGAATGCGATTTTAGGTGTACGAGAAATGTATCTGTCTAATGGATTTGATGATTATATAAGTAAACCAATTAATGGAAAAACATTGGAAGCAATGCTTAGAAAATATATTCCAAAGGAACTCATACAAAAGACATCAACGGATGCAGTTACTGTGGAAGAAAAAGAGTCTGTGACATCTACTGAATTTAGTGGAGAATTACTAGATATTTCTCTGGGACTTACTTATAGTGCTGAGAGTGAAGAAATGTATAGAGAATTTCTAAAAATGTTCTGTGATATGAAGAATGAAAGATTAGAGAGTCTCGAAGAAAGTTTTAAGGCAGAAGACTGGAAAAATTACACAGTTTTTGTGCATGCATTAAAATCAACATCACTTAGCATTGGCGGAAAAACAATTTCAGAACTTGCTGCTAAATTGGAGCAAGCAGGTAAAAATGGAGAATATGATTTTATAAAGGAAAATCATGCGCAGGCAATGAGACTATATCAAGATACGGTGGCAGAAGGAATTCAGTATCTTGGTATGCAAAATGCCTAAAGGGAGAAAAGGAGATATTGATATGGGTAAAAAGGTTTTGGTAGTAGATGATGATGCAATGAATTTAAAAATGGCAGAATTTATTTTGGAAAAGCAAGGATACGAAATATCAAAAGCACATTCTGGCATGGAGTGTCTGATTAAATTACAAAATGAACCAGTAGATTTAATTCTGTTAGATATTGAAATGCCGATTATGAATGGAATCAAAACTTTGGAAATCATTAGAGATAATGAGCAGTTTAATGCTATTTCGGTTATGTTTTTGACTGCCTCGGCTGAGGATGATGTGATTACTGAGGCAGGTAAACGACTAGGTGTACTTGACTATATTAATAAACCTTTTTTACCACAGGATTTATTAAAAGCAGTAGAAAGAGCCTGTTGTGTATAATTGCGTCTTCAGTGTGTATGGATAATACTTTCTTATCTGATAGTTGATATTTGCAATGTATCTTTGCTTTTATTTTTGCATAGGTACTCGTCAGAAAAATGCAAGTATTTCTAGGCACCTGATTTTGATGGTTTTTATTGCAACCGTCTCGCAAAACTCGCCTTACAGAAAATAGCAGCAT
>JAFUQM010000066.1 GCA_017472325.1 Lachnospiraceae bacterium | reverse complement strand
CATTATTTTTTATATCACTATCCAAACCTCAGCTTCTAAGTCATACCATTGATTAGACCGTAGGTACGCTCCTTGGCTTTTCCTATAAGCTGATGCCTGTGCATAGTTGAAACTCATATCAAACAGGTGAATCTCACCCTCTATTGAGTTTTCGCCTACTTTGCATTGATAGCTGCCTGTGCTGCTGCAAGTTTTGCAATTGGCACACGGAATGGAGAACAGGATACGTAGTTTAATCCAACTTTGTGGCAGAATTCCACGCTGCTTGGATCTCCACCATGTTCACCACCAATACCAAGTTTGATGTTTGGACGTGTCTTACGGCCTTTTTCTGCAGCCATCTGCACAAGCTGTCCTACACCGTTTTGGTCTAATCTTGCAAATGGATCTGATTCATAGATTTTTGCTTTATAGTAAGCATCTAAGAACTTACCAGCATCATCACGTGAGAAACCAAATGTCATCTGTGTTAAATCGTTTGTACCAAATGAGAAGAATTCTGCTTCTTTTGCAACTTCATCTGCTGTAAGTGCTGCTCTTGGAATCTCAATCATTGTACCGATATGGTATGCAATATCAGAACCTTTTTCTTCTTTTACTTTTTCAGCTGTATCTACTACAACATCTTTTACATATTTTCATTCTTTTCTTTCACCAACAAGTGGAATCATAATTTCAGGTACAATATCGTAACCTTTTTCTTGTTTTACTTCAATTGCTGCTTCCATTACGGCTCTTGTCTGCATTCTTGCAATTTCAGGATAGGTTACTGCAAGACGGCATCCTCTATGTCCCATCATTGGGTTGAACTCGTGAAGTTCGTCACATGTTCTCTTAACTTCTTCTACCGTAAGATTCATGTCTTTTGCAAGTGCTGCAATATCATTCTCATCTGTTGGTACGAACTCATGAAGTGGTGGATCTAAGAAACGGATTGTTACCGGTCTTCCTTCCATTACTTCATAAAGCGCTTTAAAGTCACCTTTCTGGAATGGAATCAATTCATTTAAAGCATTTTCTCTATCTTCTACAGATTTTGATAAAATCATCTTACGAATCTTTGGAATTCTGTCTGGTTCAAAGAACATGTGCTCTGTACGGCAAAGACCAATACCTTCTGCGCCTAATTTTACTGCATTAGCTGCATCTGCTGGTGTATCTGCATTTGTACGTACTTTTAATGTTCTGAATTCATCAGCCCACTTCATAATCTTCTCAAAGTTACCGCTGATAGATGCTTCTACAGTTTTAATATCTCCTTTGTAGATGTTACCTGTTGTACCATCTAAGGAAATGTAATCGCCTTCTATGAACTTATATCCGCCAAGTTCAAACCACTTAGCTTCTTCATCAATCTTAATCTCTCCACATCCTGATACACAGCATGTACCCATTCCACGTGCAACAACAGCTGCATGGGATGTCATACCACCACGTACTGTCAAGATACCTTCTGCGGCATGCATACCTTCGATATCTTCTGGGGATGTCTCAAGACGTACCAGAATAACTCTTTCTCCTGCTTCATGTGCATTCTTTGCATCTAAAGCATTGAAATAAACTTTACCTGCTGCAGCACCTGGAGATGCTGGAAGTGCTTTTCCAATTACTTCACCTTCTTTTAATGCCTTTGCATCAAATGTAGGATGTAATAACTGATCTAAAGCTTTTGCTTCAATTCTAAGTACAGCTTCTTTTGGTGTAATTCTTCCTTCATCTACAAGGTCACATGCAATCTGTAATGCAGCTGGTGCTGTTCTCTTACCATTACGTGTCTGTAAGAAGAATAATTTACCATTTTCAATTGTAAATTCCATATCCTGCATATCACAGTAATGGTCTTCTAATTTTGTTGCAATTTCTACGAACTGTTTGTAGCATTCTGGTAAATCTTCTGCCAGTTTAGAGATTGGCTGTGGTGTTCTGATACCAGCAACAACGTCTTCACCCTGTGCGTTAATTAAGTATTCACCAAAGATACCTTTTTCACCTGTAGATGGGTTTCTTGTGAAAGCAACACCTGTACCAGATGTCTCACCCATATTACCAAATACCATAGCCTGTACGTTAACTGCTGTTCCCCAATCACCTGGGATGTCATTCATTCTACGGTAAACAATAGCACGCTCATTATCCCATGAACGGAATACGGCTTTTACAGCTTCCATTAACTGTACTTTTGGTTCCTGTGGGAATTCTTCTCCCATTTTATCTTTATAGATTTCTTTAAATTTAGCAATGACTTCTTTTAAATCATCTGCAGTTAAATCTGTATCGTATTTTGCACCTTTTGCTTCTTTGATATCATCCAGTACTCTTTCAAAGTGTGATTTTGGAACTTCCATAACAACATCAGAGAACATCTGAATGAATCTACGGTAGGAATCATATGCAAATCTTGGATTGCCTGTCTTTGCTGCAAAGCCTTCTACTGCCACATCATTTAAACCTAAGTTCAAGATAGTATCCATCATACCAGGCATAGATGCTCTGGAACCGGAACGTACTGACACCAGAAGTGGTGATTCGTTATCGCCAAATTTCTTCCCCTGTTTTTTCTCTAACTCTGCAAGTCCTTCAAAAATCTGTGTCTGGATTTCTTCTGAAATCTTTTTACCATTTTCGTAATAATCTGTACATGCTTCTGTTGTAACTGTGAAGCCCTGTGGAATTGGAAGTCCTAAATTTGTCATCTCAGCGAGATTGGCTCCTTTGCCACCTAACAGATTTCTCATGTCGGCATTACCTTCTTCAAACAAGTATACCCATTTTGCCATGCGTTTGTTCCTCCCTTGAAACATAATTATTTAGTTTTTACACTTGCTATATTATACCATATGCCATTACCTTCGTGCAACACCAAACAACACGGCTATTACATAATAAATGTACACATTTTCTGTACCTGCAACGGCATATAATTGCAAAGAATCAAGGACTCTTTGAGTATTATAGAAAAGTATACCTATGATTTAAAAGGTAAACTTATCTGCAAAGTATGCATCAAGATCTGCAATCTTTACTCTTTCCTGTTCCATTGTGTCTCTAAAACGTACTGTTACAGAAGCATCCTCTTCTGATTCAAAGTCATATGTGATACAGAATGGTGTTCCGATTTCATCCTGACGACGATATCTCTTACCAATATTACCTCTATCATCAAATTCGCAGTTGTATTTTTTAGATAATTCAAGGAAGATTTTCTCTGCACCTTCGTTTAATTTTTTGGATAATGGAAGCACACCAATTTTAACAGGTGCAAGTGCTGGATGGAAATGAAGAACTGTACGTACATCACCTTCTCCAATTTCTTCTTCATCATATGCTGCACACAGGAATGCCAAAACAACACGATCTGCACCAAGTGATGGTTCAATTACGTATGGTACATATTTCCAGTTTTTCTGGTCATCAAAATAGGTCATATCCTGACCAGACACATTCTGATGCTGTGTTAAATCATAGTCTGTTCTGTCAGCAATACCCCATAATTCTCCCCATCCAAATGGGAATAAAAATTCGATATCTGTTGTCGCTTTAGAATAGAATGATAATTCTTCTTTGTCATGGTCTCTGACACGCATCTCTTCTTCTTTCATACCAAGCGCTTTTAACCAATCAATACAGAACTGTTTCCAATATGCAAACCATTCTAAGTCTGTGTCTGGTTCACAGAAGAATTCCAGTTCCATCTGTTCAAATTCTCTTGTACGGAATGTAAAGTTACCTGGGGTAATTTCATTACGGAAAGATTTACCAATCTGACCAATACCAAATGGAATCTTCTTACGTGATGTTCTCTGCACATTTTTAAAGTTAACAAAAATACCCTGTGCTGTTTCTGGTCTTAAATAAACTGTATTCTTAGCATCCTCTGTAACACCCTGAAATGTCTTGAACATCAGGTTGAACTGACGAATATCTGTAAAGTTATGTTTGCCACATGTTGGACATGGTACATTATGTTCTTCGATAAATCCTTTCATCTTCTCATTAGACCATGCATCTACACTTTCTTCCAGTGCGATGTTGTGTTCTGCGCAGTAATCTTCAATTACCTTATCTGCACGGAAACGTTCATGGCAATCTTTACAGTCCATGAGCGGATCTGAAAAGCTTCCCAAATGTCCTGAAGCAACCCATGTCTGTGGATTCATTAAGATTGCACAATCTACACCCACATTATACTGATTCTCCATAACAAATTTCTGCCACCATGCTTTTTTGACATTGTTTTTAAGCTCTACCCCAAGATTACCGTAATCCCATGTATTGGCTAATCCACCATAAATCTCAGAACCAGGATATACAAATCCTCTTGCTTTTGCCAGAGCTACAATTTTGTCCATTGTCTTTTCCATAATTCATTACTCCTTGTCTGCATTTTCCTCTGCATTGTTTGTCTAATATATGATATAGGCAAGTCCTTCACCGCCTATTGTCACCTGTTTATCATCCCTTAGGGATACGTTATCACTTATATACAATATGTTATCAGACACCTTTATGTCAAGCACAGCATCTGTAATGATAATGCGATTGTCTCCCATTTCCAAAAGCTCATTTCTGCCAATAGAAGGACTTTCTGTTGTGCTCTGCAATGTCACATTCAGATTATATCCCGCATTGTAAGCCTCCGCTACAGAGCCGTGGAACATTGTATACGAGGTAAAATTCTGATAATCTTCACTCGTTTTATAAGTAAGTTTCATCATTACCTTATTATTTTCAACAGTCAGCTTATCTATCTGAATACTGTCTTTTTCTTTTGTACGATTGTAAGCTGCTATTTCTTCTAAAACAAATTCTTTTAAATCTTCTTCTGCATAATATGCTTTATCAAAGTCTTCTGTAATTGTTTCTGTTACTTCTCCATTTTTCTGAATCGTAAGAATATTGGCTATTCCGGTATCCTCACTGCCACCCATACAGCCCGTCAGCATTGTTACCAGACATACCACACTGAATATTCCTGTCAGTTTACGCATTCCTGTCTCCTCCAAACAAACAAATTTACAATCATATCTTAACTATTATATATGAGTTACAATATATTTTCAACTCAATTCAACTCAAACATATCTCTGACGATCACCCATACCTCTTTTGAAACTGTACCCGCCGTTACTTTTACCTTTCTTCTTTTCATGGCAGGATCAAGTGGCTTTCCTGTGTTTTCCCAGTCGTATGGTTTTGTAAACCCAAGCCGTACATCAACATCATACTTAATACTCGCATATTCAGAGATAGCGGTACTAAAGACAGTCTCTGTTCCTATGCTGTCTGCATATTGTACTGTTAACCACTCTTCCTCACCTTGTATATCCGTCACTTCACAAGCAACCGTAAAATGGCTGTCCAGTTCATCCACATAGATGACAAGTTCTCCATTTCCTGTTAATGCAGCGTTAGTAATCTCAAGATTCAAAGGCGAAACTCTATTGTTTAAAATCTCCCATATCATATCCATATTCGACAATTCATCAAACCAGCCAGCAACATACCAGTCAAATACCAGGTAAGTATCTGATGGCGCATTGATCCTGTGTTCCATCTTAGCATCAAATGAATACGCTGGGTCATACTGAAGCGGAACCAAATCCAGCCACACAATAAAATATGCTGGGTACCATTTCGTATCACGGAAGGATACTATATTTTCTTCCTCTTCAAAAACACTATGTCTGTTATAACAATTCTCATTCCAGTCTGGTGCATGTGTTACCACAATACTTCCATCCTCTTTTACCATAGAAAATTCTTCCATATATTTGCCAGAGGACTCTAAAAATTCTAAAAATACTGTTTTATCTGCATAAAAATTTATCATGAAAAATAATTTTTCATAATTTTTTGAAACATATCCCTTCGTATCATAATCTTCTGACTGCAGATACATATTAGTCATAAGTGCTGCCTGTTTTTTGACAATACATTTGTGATATATCTGCAATGCAATAGCAAATGTAATGTCGTCCTGATATCGAAATTGCGTAGATGCATGGATGGAATAGTCACCTGTTAACCAACCCCATTTATCCTTCATACCTTCCATGCCTTCTTTATCACTAAAATAAATAAGATCTGCCTTATCTACCATTTCTGCCGTTACCTCTCCTGGTGTCACAGAAATAATCTCAATTCTATTATTTGCATCAAAGGTTTTTAAAAGTTCAGAGGCATCTTCCAGATTCTGTATACACGTCGCATTGACATCATAAGAATATGGTTGCTTGCTATCCAAAGGATTGGATAATACACATCGCAGTTTAAACCACTCATTATTTACAAAGCCATACTTAGAATAGTACGCATACTTTCTTGTATAATTGCTTAAATATATTCTTGTTCCAACCTTATCCTTATTTTTCTCATACTCTTCATAGAGTGTCGTATCCATTTTCTTCGCATCATCTACAGATACCCATACCCAGTTCCATGCATTCTCCAACTCTTGACTTACAACGTCAGCCGTTACCGATTGCACTGTCAGATGATAATCTCCATGCTCTGTTTCTACATAACTAGGCACATGAGAATTCGACTCTGCCTGCCTAGACATCGCAACTGCTACATACTCCCCTGCTCCCAATGTAACTTCAAGTTTTTCTGGTGCATATTCACCTGTCCCTGAGGTATACGCAAACCATACATCAAAATTACCCTTTTCTTCTCCAACATACACAAACTGTTCTTTATATGTTCCTGTTATGCTTTCTGTAAACAAAACATCATATCGCTTTTTCCCTTTGTCTGTTTCTTCTGCATATAGTCTAAAATAACCGTCTGCCAACATCAGTTCATTGTTTTCATATTGATCATTCCATGTCGGTGCTGCCACTCTGATATACATACCCTCTTTTGCTTCTTTTGCATAACTGACAGCATATTTACCTGCTGTATCATAAGCAGCATCCAGTGCATATGCTCCCTTGTCTCTTGGTATCGCTTCTTTGATACAATACTGATATTCTCCCTCATAACCACTATCCGCTCTATGAAATGCCAGCACATAATTTGCTTCCGTACAAACTGGCAAAAAATCGCCTTCCTCCCACCACTGTCCAGCAATTGCTTCTGCATCTTTCTGTAACATATAGCAGAAAAAGTCTTTAACATCATAATTACCCAGTCCAATACCAGGTGTTGTTACCCCATTTATAATATCATATAAATTATATAATCCTTTTCCATCTTGTACACGCAAAAAATATCCTGACTCTGTTCGTTGATGTCTGGAATCATTTTCGCCTACTCTATACCAATTTGCGCTCTGGTCATTTTCTACACTGGCCAATGTAACATTATAATTATCTAAAGTCTCCCGTTTCATACCACGGTATGTATATGTATAAAACAAGCTGTTTTGTGCCTTTACATTTTCAGAGGTTGCCGCTTTAATACCACCAAGTGTGTTTACCAGCTTTACAATACCTTCATATCCAATTGGTACGTTGGCATCATAGGATTCTTTGCTTCCCCAATCAATCATATACGGGAATACAGAACAGCATTCATGTGGTACTACTTCTAATATCGTAAATGGGGTCCTTGTATCTTCTAAAGAATTGGCAATGACAGACATATTTTCTTTATTCTGTACATATATTGTCTGGGCATTCTCTACTGGTTCTGCCAACTGAGCTATGCTAGATACTTTCTGCTGTCTGATTCCACAAATATCTACTATCATCTGTAGTGCAATACAAACACTCACAACAGCAATCGCCATCGTTATACCTTTTCTAACACTCCACCGATTTATCCAGCTCACAAGATTCCCCCTCTCCCTTTCGTAATCTATTTTTATTTTTTCAATTCACGGTTATATTTTGTACCATTCACGTATATATAATCAATCTGGCTTCTGACGACAGCCTTATCACTACATTCTCTTGTAGCGACTCCATTTCCATAGTCCTGTTCAAATAGCAAATCGATCTGCATTGCAAATGGCAACGAAAATTCACCTGGAAATGGTTGGATTTCTGTTGCAATTTTTTCAATTTCACGAATATAACATTTTGTCACATGCTGTGCCATCAGACATATCTCATGGTTGTTGTTCGCATATGATATTACCTCCGCCACAAGTGTATTGATGTCATCCGCTTCCATTCTTGCATAGGTTATGCCACCTTCGGTTCTTCCTGCCACCTCACGGTAATCGACATTATCATCACTATATGGATTCGGAAATGATGCCAGATACATTTCCTTCTTGGCAAGATTCGTTACCATCGCATTTCCTGCATAATAATACACAGGAAGTGTTCCACTTTCATCCACATAAATCTTTCCAAGCAAAACACACTCCGTCTGCTGTTCACGCTTATCATAAGCTAACACCACACCCTCTGCTTCCATTACACAATCGACAATCTGGTTCATAGTAAGCTGTGCTTCATTCTGTAAGTCCACCACTATCCCATTTTTGTTGTACATTCCAATTGCAGTAAAAATGAAATAAGCAAGGGAACTTAAAATAATGGCACTGATTGCAAATGCTACCAATAATTCAATTAATGTCATTCCTTTATTATTGTTCACTTCTATGTCCTTTTATTCATATTCTACGTAATGTTTTCCTGTTGCTGTTACCAAAATAACCTTTGCCTCTTTTTGTGCATTGTCACTTTTGACATAAATTGTAATATATCCTGGAATTGTCGTAATTACAGAACCTGATTCTGTTACAAATTCTAATTTGCCAATACTTCCTTCTGATTTGTGAAATGCAAGTTTCATATTGCCTCTTTGCAAAACACCGTCACCAATATCATAGGACAATTCTACTTTTCTTGGGAGGCAGACTGTTTCTAGTATCGCACCGTCCTGCATTACATATATCATATTCTCTGAGCTATTTGATTGAATCTCTAACTCCCATGTTCCTTGTTTGCCCATAGAAAGCATTCGCAGATTAGACAGCTGTTCATCAATACTTCTGGCACATACCTGTGCATCTTTGCTATATGCAAATGAAATACCTATCCCAGTCATTGACACAACAATTGCCACGATTGCAATTACAATCATCATCTCTATGAATGTCATTCCTTTTTGATTTCTACTGAGAGTTTGCATCATAGATTAGTTTCCGCCCTTTTTCCAATTTCTGTACTGAATATAATTTGCATAATCCGTACTATTTTCCTGTCTGGCTTCTGTACTCATGCCAGTATGCACAGCCTTAGACTGATATGTTTTCAAATAATGGCAAGCATAGTTCTTATTATGAGTCTCTTCTTTTGTTTTTGCCTGCTCGGTTTTTATTTCTTCTTCCACAATTGCCTGTACAATTGCTCTGCTTGCCGTTATCGTTCCATTTCCTTCAAGGTAAATCTTACCATTGGCAATAACCAAGCCTTCTACATTCGCATTGTTTTGTATGGTAACATCACCAGTTGCCAGAATAATCCCTTTAAAGTCTGTACCACCAGGCACCGTATAACTACTATTTACAATGACCGTTGCATACTCGTCATCGGTCTCATATCCTGTTCCACCACTACTAACAGATGCCGTTCCTGTTGGATTGTTAGCTCCTATTGCCGTCATATCCACATAGCGACTAACCGGCAGCGTTGTCATCTCTTCTGAAGAAACTGCAGGCGCAGCTATTTTCTGGGATGTCAAGGCGTACTGCTCCTGTGGGTCAAGGTAATAATATAAATGCTGATATCTATACCCAAGCGGCTGTCCCAATAATGTCACATAATCTGTTCCAATCCCTGTTCCAACATTATCCCCACCATCTGGTAATTCTACTGCAAAAAGATGATGGTCCTCATTTAACTGCGTAATTGCACCCAGACCATATACTCTACAGTCTGCGTCCTGATTGATTTCAATTGCCTGATACCCTGCCTGAAGTGCTTTTTCCTGTAACGCATTTTTCAAATCCAATTTCCACTTTAACTGCAGTTTTTCACTGTCATTGGCAGCATCTACCATTTCCTGCGTTACATTCAAAATCTCCTGTGCATATTTACGCTCCATACCTGCTTTAAAATTGAGATAGAAATAATACAGCTCCATTCCTTCTGCGGTCGTCACTTTTTTGGCTACTGCTTTTACCGTATCATCTAAATAGCCTTCCGCAAACCATCCTGGTGAAACGTGAATCGCAACATGATTCACATCAATATCTGGTGCTTCACTCACCGGCACTGGATTGGATGTCTCTAAAAACTCAGTCGGTACAAGATACATAAATTGATTTGTCTGCAATGCCAATGACTCTCCTGTGTTGTGTTCTTTCCCTTCTTTCATATCAATGTAAGCAAGTCCTGAGATAAACAATGTATCCAGGTCAGTCAAATCCAGCTTCGCATTCTTTTCATTCACAATAATAGCACTGCTTTCCGTATGCCGCACCGTGGTACCAAGTACACTATTTTCTTTGGTTGCATACACACCATTGTTATATCCATAAAAACTACCAGAAAGTGTTACATTACTGTTATAGCTGTTTAATTCCAAATCATTGGCAACATAAGTATTCCCTGCAATTACAATCTCTGCATATTCTGACGCATCATAACGTGTCAATCCTTCTGTGGTTCGAATAGACTCTGCCCATACGTTACAAGCATCTGTATCATGATTATTTTCTACTGTCAGTGTTCCCTTCCTAACATTAATATCTCCTTTTGATACAATGTACTGCCCGTTGATAGTTACATCTGTGCCTGATACCTGAATGCCGCCATTGATATCCTTTTCACAACCAGCACTATCTTTCGGTGCATCAGGTGCAATACCCGCATATACATTGCCTGTCACGTTTCTGTTTCCACCTTGATGAAAATATATACCTTTGTTGGCAATCAAAGCATAATCCGCCATATAATCTGGCGTATCAAAAAAAGATACATATGGCATTTTCACAACAATATCTGTCGTAATCGCAGTCTGATAACCAGTTGCTTCACCTGATAGGCGATAATCATTATATACTACAACAAGTTTTTCAAATATAAACTCTTTTTGGGAAGCATCTGCACAATCTACAGCATTTATCCCGTCAAGACCTATTACCATTACGGGATTGGTGGCAGCCTGATTGCCCGAAGCATCCACCTGATATTTTGTTGCATAACGATTTAATGTCTCCATAACTGCAGTGAGATTCGAAGCTGGAAAGCTATGTTGCAAATTTAAAATAAATCGACGACAAAATTCCTGATAAGCAGACTCTTCTGTCGGATACAAAGGATTCCCTAATGCATCTTTCGTATTAATCTCGCGCAGTACATCAGTATATGCTTTTTCAAAGCATACGGTTGCTTCTTGTCCAATACCATTGTAAATATCATTTAAAAATCCTTCATTGGAATAAAAGTTGGCTTTTATCTTGTAATCCATCATCTTCGTACGAAGATTCATAGTACTAACTGCAAGAATAGAGGTTGCCAAAATCACAAGCAATGCCATCACAATCAGAGTCGTTATCAATGCCGACCCTCTGTTGTCTTGTTTTATACCTTTATCAAACGACTTTTTTCTTATGTTGCACCGCATTATTTTAGTTCTCCTGCGTTCCCGTAAGTGTTACCACCAATTCTCCTGTATCTCTATCATATATGTTCACTGTCACGTCATGACATCTATATGCCACAGATTTATCATGCAGTGTTGCATCCAAATCTTCCTGTCTTATATAATCAGTCTGCACACCTTTTACATTGGAATAAAAGGTCATGTTATGCATTGCTACAATTCCTTTTGGATCCACACCTGCCATTGATACATCGGCATATATCGACTCCGATAATGTATCCGCAAGAATCACTTGGTTGAAATTCGCTTCATTCAGACTGCCACCTCGCAGAAAACATACCGTAATGGGATTCTCCAGTGTTGTTTTATTCTCAATTCTAATTGTATTTCTTTCTATCTGATTCATGGCAGATGCAAATATAAATACACTGCCACCTTTGAGATACCTATCAAACACTTTGACAGGTCTTTTGGTTGCTGGATCAATTACTCTTTTGGTCTTAATCTCTATCGGATAGGATGACTGATACACTACATACCTTTTTTCTACCGTATGACCACTGTACGACGAATGGTATATTACCTCCGCTTCTACATGCAATGTTTCGTTACTACTATTTTGTATCGTAACAATGACTGCCTTCTCCATAGCATCTTTTAAAGCCGTCTTCTGTGCCTCTGTACCATCCTTTATATCGTCTGGAAGCAAAGTCTGTAATTCCTCTGCTACAGCTGTATCATATCTACTAATTTCGTCCTTAATTACTACTTGATTAGCATCATCTATCTGATTAATATTCGGTGTTCCAAATGTATTGGCATCCTGCACACTTGGATTGACTGTTTTATCATCAATAAACTGGCTGTATGGAAGCGGATTCGTAATCACTTCCAAATTATATGTACCACTGCCATCTATTTTAACCTGCTGCAACTGATATGTCGTCACAGTAAACATATCTTCTGTGCAGAGTGCCTGTTGCTGGGGTGTCAAAGCAAGGTAAGCACTGTTATCCGTTGTTGGTTCACCCATCATACCAGTGTACTGTAACAGAACTTCTTCCATATCACCTACATGTTTATATTCCTCCAAAATATTTTGTGCAAATGTTGTTAGCACCTGCAAATGATTTGCTTTGAGATTCAACTTCATCGAAACGCCAAATCCATTCATAATTGCAAGAAACACAATGGAAATAATTGCAATACAAAGTAGCACCTCTATCAGGGAAAACCCTTGATTATTCAGTTGTTTCTGACTTTCTGTTCCTTTCTGCATCTGCATACTCCATAGGTTACTTATTATGTAATTTGATGTCTCCTGTCATCTCTTTCATTGTTACTCTTGGATATGTGGAATCATCATTTATAATTGTTACATGTAATGTCATATCTGTCTGATTGACTAATTCTAAATCTGCTGAAACATGATCACCATCACCGATTCTTGGAGAACTAATAATCTGTAAATCCAGACTATTGCCTGCAGTAAAAGCAATTCCTTCCTCAATACTTTCTTCTGGATATTGCTTATCACCAATAGAATACATCGCTCTATACTCTCCCGCGCTACCTGTAAATGTGATAAGAATCGTTTCTTTATCGTTGTCTGTAGAGGTTAAGTAACTTTGTCTTGAAGCATCATTCGCTTTCCCAACTATTTTGGCATCAATATCTGCTTGTGCATTGCAAAGCATGACAAAATAATCGTATTGCTGAAACAACTCGGTATCTGCCACTTCCTTACCTTCTGCTTCTGTAAAAATATTTTCTGACCCAAGTTCGAGTCCCACCATCGTTTCTGGTAATCTTCTGTCCGGATTACAAATTGCATACTGAATCAAAGTAAAGCTACCATGCACTTGATCAGTCTCTTCCATATAAGAAGCACTCAAATCACTAATTATCATACGATCCTCAAACTGTTCTATATAATTGATAAACCGTTTAAAGTCATTGTACGATGCTTCATATGTAAATACGGTAGATGTTGATTTTGCACTATATGTCCCGGCCTCCGTTAACTCTGCACCATTCATCTGCGCTGTTTCCGTCTCTTGTGCTAATTGTAGGGTGACTTCTTCTCCAAACGCAAGCTGATATAGGGATATGTGAAACAGATTTTCTGCATTTTGGATAAACATTAAAGTAGCTTCCTGCGAAAGGTCTTCTGGAAATCTCATTAATAATTCCTGTGTCTTTTTTCGTAAATCCTCTGTTGCATTTTCATATACATCACTATTTTCCTGTAATGCTGTTAGTTCCTTATATTCCGACTTCAGATCAATAAGTTCCATTTGCACATCTCGGATTTTACCAAAAAGGGGACTCATAACCAAAAAATATGGAACTGCAAGTACAACCAGAATGGCTAATACTATGAAAAGTTTCTTCTCTCTTTCACTCAGCTTCATTGTACATACCCTCCCCTTTTGCATCTATTTTCTTATCCACATTTTCTGTCGTTTCTACTATATATCTCATAGTACACGTCAGTGAAAATGTTGTTGTCGGAACATCAAACTCATCAAAGGTCTCACTGATATTGGATACAAATACATTTTCTACATATTCTAAGTTCTTTAATTGAATAATCAACTCTGCTACTGCTTCTTTTCCTCTGGATGTACCTGCAATAGAAATCGCACCGGAAGCTGCCTGCAGTCCTGTAATGCCTACGCTCTCTGGCATTCTCTCTTCCAAATCCACAATAAAATCGTACAATTTTTCATTATCATTTCTGGTTGTTTCATAAAAATCTGCTATTGTTTCATACTCTGCCTGCACCTGTAAATAGTTGCGCTCCAGTTCTCTCATAGAGACACTCTCATGAATCGCATCCAACATTTCTTTTTTCTCATGCTGTACCCCAAAATAACACACAATCGTTACTGTCATTGCAAGTACGGAAATAGCTCCAGTCATCATGAACGCAAGCATAAGATTTTTTCTAGTTTTGCTATCATTATCTTCCTTAACTGCTTCTGATGAAGCTAAAAATCCCATTGGTTCAATTGCTGCACCAATACATGCCATATAATAAAACAACTGTCCAAAATCCTGCGATACTCCTTTATCTACGGACACCCCTTTTAGTTCTTTGACATAAATTGTTTCACTACCAATTTCATTTTGCAAAACATGACCTATCTGCAAGCACAAACCACTTGTACTGTACAGATGAATTGTCTGAATCTCTATGGTTCCATTTCTGGATGTATAAAAATCAAGAAGTCTTGCAATGCTATTTAATAACACAAACGCGACTTCTTCGTATTCTTTCTCTGTGATACACTCTGGACTTTCTTTGAAAAGAGCACGCGCCTGCTCCTCTGTTACTCCACGTAACTCAGCTAACGTTTCCATTGCAGTATAAATGCCATAGGATATAGATCTTTGTAATACAGTCACTCCATTCGCAACAATACTAACATAAGATATATCCTCCTCCATCTGAATGAGCAAGTGACTATCTGTTGACAGATTTTGCTTTACAAGTTGCAATATGCTATTGCTTGTATAATCGATTGATTCCATACGCAACCCTAACTGTTCTGCAAGCGTACGGTATGCTTCTACAATTTCTTTTGGAATGGCTACTGCCATAATGTGTTTTACTTTGTTGCCGTTTTCTGTTTGTCGTATCTGAAGTAAATTATGGGAATACACATAGTCCTCTGGATTACTCATCGGAAAATAATCTCGTGAATTTCTTAACAGAATTTCATTTATTTTATCTCTATGCCTGATACAGGGAACATCAACTTCTTTACTGGAACATCGCTTAGAAGAAACTGTAAAAATAACATTTCTGGATTTGATTTCCATCTCACTTATGCAGTTTCTTATTTGAGTTGCCACCTGTTCTATATCAATCAACATACCATCCTGCACACTTTCAGGTGGTGTCATAATACTTGCCATCTTATGAATGTTCAGATTCTGTTTTGAATTTTTACTTAACTCTACTATTCTGATTTGGTTCTCTCCAATATAGATTGACAATGTTTTCTGTGCCATCCAGTTTTCTCCCTTTTACGCATTTTATAATTTTATCTGTATGTTTACACACATTTGATATTCTTTTATAGAAACAAAGACAAATACCAACTAATACACTGTTGCCCATATAGCATAGCAACAAGAATACCAAGCGCCAGGTATGGTCCAAACGCAAGTACCCTGTCCTCTTTACTAATTTTCATTCTAAATGTATGAATAACTGCTCCTGCTATGCTGCCGACTGCCATTGCAAAAACAATCTCTTTCCATCCTAATAAGAGTCCGGAAGCTGCCATCAATTTGATATCGCCACCACCAATTCCTCTGCCTTTTGTAATCCAATATAGAATATAAAAGAACCCACTGACTGCAAAAAATCCTATCACATAATTTTTCCAATCCCAGACATGAAATAGCAGTCTTATAAGTCCTAAAATTGCTATCAAAATATTACAGGCAATCGGAATCTCATAGGTTTTAAAATCAATCACTGCAATTACAAGCAGTACCGAAGCACAAAGCGCAAATACAATACTCTCGATACGAAATCCATATATCACAAATATCCACAGCCAGAGCAGTCCATTGACCAATTTCAAAACGTTCCCACTGCATATGCTGCGGGAACGTTTTATAGTCCTATTTTCTTGATTCGTATTTCTGTCAATATATTCATTCAAAAAAACGCCTGCTAAAATACCACAGAGGAACATAATTGCTTCAAAAATATATTTCATACAAACTCCTTATGTACTATATAGCAATCACTCTGCCGGTACTGTAATCAAAGCCTTTGTCATATCTGTTTCACCTGCTTTTGTAATATGTACTATGACAGTCTTAGCAGATGTAATTTCAATATGAATTTCTTTGGCATTCTCAGATTTTAATTGTGCCTCTATTTCATCTAATTCCGTAACTGCTGCCACGCCCAATGTCTCACACACTGCCTGTCCAAATGGTTTATCAGAAAGTCCAGTAATTCTCTTTATGTCACCAGCCGCTATTTCGCCAGAATCCGCTGCATCTATAACTCTAGGGTCCATCATTGCTGCTATCACTGCTATTCTTACAGTATCCGCCAATTGCTTGTCACTGGATTCTTTTGCATTTTCTAAAAAACGAATCAATTGCGGTGACATTACCCCAATTAAAATAGCCATAATTGCTACCACAATCACAAGTTCCATAAGCGAAAACCCTTTATTATTCATTGCGTTTTGCTTTTTCATTTTACTTTCTCCTTTTTCGTACTGCAATTCACGTATACAACACACACGCAAATTCACATACAAAATTATACCATAGTACTATCCCTTTTATCAACCTATCCTATACTTTCATACAATGTAAACATTGGTTGTAAGATACTAATAACCATAAACCCGACAATCCCTGCCATCACTACAATAATCATCGGCTCTAATAACACCATCATCTGTTCTGTTGCGCTTTGCACATCATCTTCATAATAATTTGCCAGATTCTCCAACATCCCCTCAAGATTACCTGTTTCCTCACCTATCGATAGCATATGAATTACCATTGGTGGAAACAGACCAGACATCTGAAGTGGTTTTGAAAGAGATACGCCTCTTCGAATCTGTTCTCTTGCATCCAATAGAACTTGCTTGTATTGTAGATTCTCCATACTTCTTGCTGTAATCTCAATCGCATCAAGCATTGATACGCCTGCTGTCATCAAAGTATGCAATGTTCTTGCAAATCTTGCACATGCTGCTTTTTTCTGCACCTTACCAAAAACAGGTATCTTCAAACCAAGACCATCCATAAAAAATTTGCCTGATGGAGTAGATGCACAAAACTGCAATACTGTCACACCTGCAATACCTATAATCAAAATAAGAAAACCATTTTCTATGACAAACTGGCTCATTGACACTATCATCCGTGTCATAGCCGGCATTTCGGCACCAAGTTCCGAAAACATTGTCATAAAACGCGGAATCACAAATACAAGCATGATAACTAAAACCGCAATCATAACAAGTACCAGCATCACTGGATACATCATTGCTTTCCCAACTGCCGTTTTTAACTTATTCTCTTTTTCAAAATGTGTAGCCATTGTGTCAAATGCAATATCAAGACCCCCTGATGCTTCTCCCGCTTCCACTATATTACAAAGTATGGAAGGGAAAACTTTGCCCCTTTTTCTCATAGCGGCAGTAAGCGACTCTCCCTTTGACACATCTTCTTTGATTCCTAGGATTCCTTCTCGCAACTTTTTGTTTTCTGTCTGTTTTGCAAGCATCTCAAGTGCCAGCAAAACACTCACTCCTGCATTGATAATACTAGCAAACTGTCTACAAAAAATGCTGTAATCTCTTGCAACTATACCAGAACCAAAAGAAATATGAATATCTTTACTCAAAATACCGGCTTCTTCTATCTCCAGTACGATATTGCCATCCGCTTTTAACAGTGCTTTTGCCTGCTCCGGAAATTTAGCTTCCATCGTTCCCCTTTTTTCTTTTCCTGTCGGGGTTATGATACGATATTGATATTCTGCCATATCTTCTTACTCTCTTTTCCTCTTTTACATTTCATAAGCTACCTTTCGCATCTCTGCAATCGTAGTAATACCCTGGCACACTTTTTGAGCCGCCGCCATATGTAATGTATTCATTCCTTCTTCCACTGCTGCCGCCTGCAATTCATCTACTACTGCACGGTCATGAATCATACTTCGTATTCTAGTAGTAACCGGCATTATCTCATAAACAGCAGTTCTTCCCTTATATCCGATATGACTACATTCGTCGCAGCCTACCGGTTCATATACAGTAAGTGATTCCTGCAGTGGTCTATACAACATTTTCTTCTCATCTGTTGTTGCTTCTCTCGCCCTCCGGCACACAGGACATAGCTTTCTCACAAGACGCTGTGCGATAATCCCTACAACAGCATCTCCTATCATATATGGTTCTACACCCATATCAATCAATCGAATAATAGAAGCTGCTGTAGAATTGGTATGTAATGTCGAAATAACAAGATGTCCTGTAATAGATGCCTTTACTGCAATATCTGCTGTCTCATTATCGCGTATCTCACCTATCATAATAATATCTGGGTCTTGGCGAAGGATAGCGCGAAGTGCTGAAGCAAATGTTAAGTCTACTTTAGAATTTACCTGTACCTGATTCACCCCTGATACATTCGCTTCTACAGGATCCTCTACCGTAATAATATTAACTTCATCAGAATTCAACTCATTTAATACCGTATAACAGGTAGTAGACTTACCACTTCCTGTTGGTCCTGTAACAAGAATAATTCCATGAGTATTTCTTAAAATATGATCCAGGCGTTTCTCATCTTCTGCCATCAGTCCAAGATATTTCTTATCTCTTGACAATCCATCTTTGGCTGTCAAACGCATTACTATCTTCTCACCAAAAACAGTCGGAAGAATCGATACACGAACATCATATTCTTTTGTATTCACATTCACAGTCAGACGTCCATCTTGTGGTTTTCTCTTCTCCGAAATATCCATTCCAGACATAATTTTCACTCTGGCAACCATTGCTGGAAGCAAATCTTTATCATCATAAAGCATTGCCTCTTGTAATATGCCATCAATTCTATAGCGTATTCTCAATTTTCTCTCCAGCGGTTCAATGTGAATATCACTGGCATCCTGCCTAACTGCTTGTTCTAACATAGAACGCACAATCTTTACAATAGGTGCAGTATCCAATTCAGCATTCTTATCTTCCTGCTCTGCTATGAGCTGCTCTGCTACAAGCTCATCTGCATATTCCCTGCGATACTGGGCTGCTGCCTCCATCGCCTGCTTTTTACCAAACATACGGTCAAGCTGCAATGCAATCTGAGCAGAAGTTGTAAAATATGGAGCCACCTCCATATTAGTAATCAACCGTAAATCATCCTGCGCATCATAATTGAGCGGATCAGACATTGCAACCTTTACTATATTGGCATTCTCTTTATCAATGGCAAATGGAAGAACCTCATTCTGCTTCATAAACTCTTCTGGAACTAAGGCAATCGCCGCATCCTCTACGCCCTCTGCTTTCAGATCAACGTATTCCACATCCATCTGTTCTTTGAATACCTGTGCAAAGTCAGTCACTGACACATACCCAAGTGCCAACAAAGTCTCACCCATTTTTGCCTTACGGATTTTCTGTTCCTCCAATGCGGTTTCCAGTTGTTTTTCTGTAATGAGCCCTTTTTGCATTAGCAAATCGCCTATTTTGATTTTCTTTCTCAATCTAAACGCCATATCAAATGCCTTTCTTCTTCATGCTTTTGTATATGAATTTCTTATAACATATCCAATATTTCCAGACTTTTAAAATTTCTATCAAGACAACGCTTTCTATAGTAAGAGGCCATCATGCGTAATTCGTTCAAGACTTCTTCTGTTACTGTAAATGTATAAAGTTTCTCTATGGTAGATGCCACAATATAGTCTATTGTATAAACTGTCGATGCCATCAATCTGCCTGCTCTGTCAGTTTCTGGTATTCCAGGAAACTCTCCATTAATCACAATAGATTTCACCTCAAATATGTATCGTATCAGTTCATTTTTCAAACTTTCACTCTGTAATGCTTTCAATGACTGGTATAAAAGTTTTAACATTTCTACTTCATCATTGTTTTCTTTCGTGTAATAGTCCATAACTTCTAGAAAATACATACCATAATAGGCACCCTCAAAATCTTCGCGGAGCGTTTCAAAATAATTACTAATATTTGCCTCCATAATATTGTATGATGTTTTCCCTTCATACAACTTAAACTCTCCAAAAACAAATAAATTGGTCGATGCCATCAAACGACTATTTTGTCTTCTTGCACCTTTGGCAAATGCTGCTATTTTACCTCTTTCTTTTGTTAAAATAAGAACACGCCTATCGTATTCCCCGATAGGCACTGTCTTCAACACGATTCCTGTAACAACTACGAACTCCTGCATAGGGATTCTCTCCTGTCTGCTTTTCGGCATCCATTGCCATTTTCTCTGTCACATTTTTAAACCTAAGATAATCTTCTATATTTCCCGTATGGGTAAACTGCTCCCAGTAATTTACTTCCTTCATCCTACGCACCTCTAATCCTTTTGTTCTTCACTATTAGAATGTGCTGTTTGATAAATGAATATTCTAGTTTTCCCGAAAAAGAATTGGAACTTCCTCCCATGAACTTTTCTCACATAAATTATCTTTCAAGGAATTTCCTCTCAATAAATTTTCATCTGTAAATTACATTTCGATATCAGAAGGATTGTATCCGAAATTCTTCAAAAGGAAATCACTATCCCGCCAATCTTTTTTCACTTTTACCCAAAGTTGTAAATTCACATGGCACTCCAACATATCTTCAATTTCCGGACGTGCCTGGCTTCCAATTTTTTTAAGCATTGCTCCCTGTTTTCCAATGATAATTCCTTTGTGGGAATCTCTTTCACAGATAATTGTTGCATCAATATCAACAATTTTCTTACGATATTTCATGCTCTCAATAGAAACAGCAATGCCATGCGGTATCTCTTCCTCCAGACAACGAAGTGCTTTTTCTCTGATAAGTTCCGCTACAATCTGTCTCTGTGGCTGATCTGTAATTGTATCTTCATCATAAAAAGCTGGGCCATATGGAAGATATTTCATGATACATTTGATTAAAGTATCGGTATTTTCGTTCTTCAATGCAGATACTGGCACAATTTCATCAAAATCCATTTCTTTTCGATACGTATCTATGTACGTAAGAATCTCTGCATTCTTTACTTTATCTGTTTTATTGATGACAAGAATCACTGGTGTATTTACTTTCTTTAACTGTTCAATGATATGTTTTTCTCCTGCTCCAATATAAGTAGTTGGCTCTACAAGCCACAAAATCACGTCTACCTCGCGCAGGGTCCGCTCTGCCACATTGACCATATAATCACCAAGTTTATTTTTCGCTTTGTGAATTCCTGGTGTATCCAAAAACACAATTTGTCCTTCTTCCGAAGTATACACTGTCTGAATCCGGTTTCTTGTTGTCTGTGGTTTATTGGAAGTAATTGCAATTTTTTGTCCTATCAAACTATTCATTAATGTGGATTTTCCTACATTAGGTCTACCAATTAATGTAACGAATCCAGATTTATAGCTATTGTTCATTCTTCTCCTCTTTCTGCACCCCTGGCATTTGTGTATGCATCATCTGCTGTGCAATTTGCTTTTTTGCCTTTTTCTTTTCCTGCATTTTTATAATCACTTTTACAATGATAATCAATATCACAATGACAATTGCCCACACTATAAGATATGGAATACTAATAATCAATTGAATGGTTGTATTTTTAATACCTCGAAGTACATTATATGTACTTTCGCCAAATCCCGTTTTAATTTTCTCCCATGCTGTCTCTTCTATTTGTGGTGTCAACCGTTCTACTTCTCTGATGTTTACATACACTGTACTATAGTCAATTTTATTATCATATGTACGAAGCTGAGATTCCATACTTTCAATCTGATAACGTACTTCTGAAAGTCTGCCTTCAATTGCAATAATATCCTCCATTGTTTCTGCATTCTCAAGCAGTTCCATCAGTCTGTCTCTCTCTGTGATTAACACCTTTTTGTGACTCTCTAGATCAACATAAGACAATGTCACATCTTCTACTCTCTCATTTCTGTTGATTACATTAGACGATTCGGTTACTTCCGTTACAAATTCATCCAGCTTTTCTTTTGGAATTCTAGCTGTAATGCTTGCTTCTCGCAAATTTTCTTCATAGCCATATCTGTCCTGATATTCATTTAAGTTTTCTATGTAACCACCCAGTTCTGTAATTCTTTGCTCAATCTTAGCAAACAGACTATCATATTCTTCTGTTTCTACATCCATGCTGACCGTTTTAATCAGTTTACGCCCTGTATTTTGTTGTGCTTCTTCGGTTGCCACATCTGTCATAATCTCTTCTGCGGGTGCTTCTTCTGCCTCTTCTTCCATAGCATATTCATTCATATAAATATCATCTGTTGAATATACACTAGACGCCGCACTCTCTGTCATGTTTGCAGAGCTGCCACACCCTGTTAAGACTGTGGCAGTTATCAGCATCATTATGCATAATATTGTACTTTTCTCAAATTTTTTCATAAATTTTCCTCCCTTTTTCCTTTCACCCACCAATAGGAATATCGTACTTAGTGAAACAAATTCTCTGTTGTTGTAAACAAATGTCCTGCTTCTTTGATTTTATCTTCATTGCCAACAACACAGATACATTCCGATTCCATAAAGGCTTCAATGTAGTCTGCCAATCCCCTGATTACCTCTGGTGTTGTCGTAAGCAGTTCTTCACGTTCTTTCTGAATATCTTCATATGTTACATGCGATAAATATGCACCTAAAGAACGACTTCCTTTTGTCATTGGTGTCATTGGTGTATCCAAATCACTGACTGCACCAATAATAAATTTGGTAATTGTTCTTTCATCAGCTTCAAATGCACGGATATAATCTGCTGCTGCCTGATACGTATCAAGGGTCTTTGTCAGGTTTGGATCTCGATAGGATACAAAATAAGAGTCTCCCGATTTGCCAAATGCGCACATACACCCATAGGCACCTCCTTTGACACGTACATGATTCCACAGATAATCATATCCCATGATCACTTTTAATACTCTAAGCGCCCCTGTATAGTTATGTCCTTTTTCTATAAAATTACCGGCACGGCATACATACTGTACCTGGGATGATGTCATATAGCCTTCATTTTTTGTGGAAAGTTCCACAGTTAACTGCTTTTTCTCTACTGGCGTTGTAAACAGTTTCTCTTTTAACGCTCCTACCATAGCAGCCATAGGCGCAAAGCCTTTTTCATCCGCCGTGTAATCAATCATCAGATTCTCAGGCCGGAAAATCGCACAGGTAAGTTCTTTTAACTTCGTAATCAAATTATCCTTCTGTGTATCAAACTCTGCATCCATTTTCTCTAACATTCTAAAGAATGGAATTCCACTAATCTGCTCCGAAATAGCCGCAGGCTTGGAGAAATAGGACATTGCTCGTACTGCTGCCAACGAATGACTTGCACCTGTAAACTGGGATTGTACTTTTGATTTTGTCTCCGCTATAATTTCTGCCAGACGTTTTGTATCCTCATAGCGAGTTGATAAAATCATTTCCTGCATCAAAGCAAACAGCTTATCCATATTGTGATAGAGCGCTTTTCCTTTGATTTCAAATGTTGTTTTACACTCGGACAGATTTTGGGCATTTACATAGGTGCTTACACTTGTTGTAATGCCACCTGTATGAATATTAATCTCATTGAAAAAATCTCCATACGAATATGTCTTTGTATCCATCAGCCCCAGCACAGCTTTTAACAGACCTACATACTGAAACAGTTCTGCATCGATATGGTCAAGCGAGAAAATAAGTCTCACATAGCCAATTTCATTTGTGAAAATATCATGGAAGAGTACAGGCACATCTTCCACCACTTTTTCTTCGTTCACAAAGTTCTCTGCTTCTTTTTTCATATCTTCTCTTGTCAAAAGCGGAATACACTGTATTGCTTCCGGTGTATCTTCCTTTTCCTGGTATTCCTCTAACGCTTTTGTATCTGCTATAATCTGTGCTATTTCTTCTGCTGAAAGTGTTGCCTTATATGCCTGCAATTTTTCTTTTAAGGCAACCTCTTCTTTGGCTGTCAATCCCTTTACTGGCTCTACAATGACAATAGATTTATGACTATTATCTAACAGATAATCCTGTATCAGCTTCTCGTAGTAATCTGTGTCTATTTTTTCTTTTAAAATACGATACGTATCATTTGCTTCAACGTGGATATATGGTGCCCTTTCATCATACAACCAGCTATCAAGTGCCTGCAGTCCATACATGAGTCCTTTCGGATAAGAACCGAAATCTGCCTCTCTGTATTTGAATTCATAGTAATTGAGTGCTGCTTGTAACGCTTTCTTATCAATTCCTTCTGTTACAAGTTTCTGCAATACTTCTTTTACAGTCAAAAGGAATTCTTCTTTTTGTTCCACGTTGGCATTCTTAGCAACCACACTGAAATATGGTTGTTTTACACCATTATCATATACACTATAAATATCTGTTCCAATGCCTTTTTGGGTCAGTGCTAATTTCAATGGTGCACCTGGCGCAGAACATAACACGTAATCCAGTACTTGGAACGCAATATAGAGTTCCCTGTCAAGACTTGTTCCCACTACCGTATTATAGGATAAATACGTATTATCACGCTCTGATTCGCTCTCTGAAATTGAATATTGCTTTGTAATCGTCACTTCTTCTGTAAATGCCTGTTGCGTTGCAATCTCAGAATCTACTACAATTGCCTCAAAAGCAGACAAATATTCTTTGTCCATCCATTCCAGTTTTTCTACCATATCCATATTACCATACAGATAAATGTAACTATTCGATGGATGATAATATTTCGCATGAAACGCAGTGAACTCTTCATATGTCAACTCTGGAATCACTGCTGGGTCACCACCTGATTCATAGCCATACGCTGTATCTGGAAAAAGAGAATTAAAAATTTCCCGCTCCAGCACATCATCCGGGGAAGAAAATGCACCTTTCATCTCGTTATATACAACCCCATTTAAAGTCAGTTCATCTTCTGCATTCTCCAAATCATAATGCCATCCTTCCTGACAAAAAATCTTCTTCTCAGTGCGGCAATTTGGATAGAATACGGCATCCAGATATACATGCATGAGATTCTGAAAATCCTTATCATTGCAGCTTGCCACCGGATAAACGGTTTTATCGGGATATGTCATCGCATTCAAAAATGTATTCAAAGACCCCTGCACCAATTCTACAAATGGGTCTTTGACTGGAAAATGCTTAGAACCGCATAATACAGAATGCTCTAGGATATGTGGCACACCAGTACTGTCCATTGGTGGTGTCCTAAATCCAATATAAAAAACTTTATTCTCATCATCATTAGATAACAGTGCAATTCTTGCTCCTGTTTTTTTATGCTTTAAAACGTAACTTACGGAATTCAAATCCGCAATGTCCCTTTTCTCTATCAATTCATATGTTGTCAGTTCTTCTATCGTTCTCATTTATTTCAAATTCCTTTCCTACATATGTTATTAGTATACCACCACTCCACATTTTTAGAAAGCAAAACCCAAAATATTATATACTCTGTCGTTTAAGGAGAATGCTTCACTCTTATCGCTGAATTCATAGTTACTTGTCGCACAATACCAAACGTCTGCACGTTTCACGAGCAGTCTTATTGGATAACAAAAAGCTGCGCACCCACTTAGGTGCAACAGCCTTAACGTACAATTTATTTTGAGGGAAGTTCAATAAATTCAATTCCACCACTCATCTGTATAGCTTCTTCGATTTGTTCTGCAGTAAGTTCTGCTTCTCTGGCAAGCTCCTCTACTGTTATTTTTCTTTGCAAAAGTTTCGCTATCTCCTCTGCTTTTTCTGCGACCAGATTTACTTTATCTTCTATCTCACGGTTAGACTCATCTGCTGCCGCACTATCCTCGATATAAAGTTCCATAGCATCCATCATCATCTTACCAAGCATGCCCTCTACTTCATCAGCACTTTCCAAGCATCCAAGCATCTCCACACCCATAGCCAGTGCCACATTACCTTCGCCGATTAAATCTTCCAAAAAGACACCTTGTCCTGCATAAAGTTTTGCGACCTCAACTACCTTAGGCAGATAAATCTCAATCAACTGATTACGCGCAGTCTTATCTCCTGCCAATGCCGAAAGTGTAACTGCCTGTTTCTCGCCATCAGATAATTCCGGAAGTGCCTTTAGTTCTTCCAGATAAATCTCCAGATAATTGGTATCCTCCTCTGTCAGAAAGCTATCTGTATCTATTTCTTCATCTACGCCAATCTTACTTGTTGTAAGATAATCATATATCATCTGAAATTGTTCTTCATCCAGTTTCATATCAGCAAACGCTTCCTGAATCTGATGCTTTGCAATCACATTCCCCTGCTCTTTCGCTGTCTTTTTCACTTTTTCTAATGTTTTAGCAAATAAAATTTCCTGTTCCATAATTGCTCCTGTTTCTTAACTTCTTGTTACATGCTGATGGGTAAATAAATGGTCTTCACAATACTCATAATTGCCGTCACACTTTGTACAGAAACGAAATGAAAGATTACCGTCCTGCTCTGTTCTTCCGCAGATGGCACATTTGTGTTTTGTAACACCATGAGAAGCCCTTTGCACTTCATGTCGGAATGTCTGACGTCTCTTAATTTGTCTTGGCGACATATGGGAAAGCTGTCTTGTGGAAATAAAGAAAATCACAAAATTAAGCAAGGATGCACCGATAATACACCACATAGTCATGCCACCACTAAAACAATTCCAAGCTAAAATCACTGCATAAATAATACCAAGCCATTTTACCTTAATTGGAATAATAAACATGAGTAACACCCGCATTTCCGGAAATGTTGCTGCATATGCCAAAAAGATAGACATATTAACATAGTAGGTGGAGAACATGCTAAATATAATATCATATCCATACGCATCCGGGGTAATGCCATGCATCCAGTAATAAACATACAGTATAAAACTTCCCAATATTGTAAACAGCATACCTGATAACAAATATACATTATACCGGAACGTTCCCCATGTCCTCTCCAATGATGTTCCAATAGAGTAATAAAAATAAAGTGTCAAAAGTACAAAAAAGATATTGCTACTTGATGGCGGTATCAAAATCCACGTCACCAATCTCCATACCTGTCCTTTAAAAATATAAGCTGGATTTAATGTTAACCATTGTAAAAACTGAGGATTAATGAATTGCATCATATATCCAAATGCATAACAAATAATTAACAGCAATGATATATTAGAAATGGCAAATCTGCCAAATTTTCTCTCTAGTTTATCAATATAATCCTGTTTTCCTCTAAACATCATAACACCCTTTCATTTTCTATAGATTAAACGAATATATTGTAGCATTCCACGAATTAAATGTAAAGAAACCGCCTTTTAGTTTCTTATTATTTAAGAATTCTATTGATTTTTTTCTTTTCTTAGCGTCTTTTTAACACTTTTTTAATAGAAATGCACATTGAACTTTGTCGATTCCTGTCGTATAATTGACATACTTGTGTTTTCCTTTTTAATAAGAAGAAACACAATCACAATGTTTTATTTAAAAGATATTTATATATGTATTTTATGATTTATATTTTGAAAGAAGAGGATTTGTTATACCATGAGCAATAATCAACATTACAAATTAGGAATTGATATTGGGTCTACAACAGTAAAGATCGCCGTTATTGACGATACACACAACATACTGTTTTCTGATTATAAAAGACATTTTGCCAATATCCGCGAAACATTATCTGACTTATTAAAGGATGCCTATACATCTTTGGGTAATGTCACTCTATATCCTATGATTACTGGTTCCGGTGGTCTGACACTTGCTAACCACTTGCAGATTCCATTTACCCAAGAGGTAATAGCCGTTTCCACCTCATTACAGACATTTGCGCCACAAACAGATGTTGCTATTGAGCTTGGCGGTGAAGATGCAAAAATCATCTATTTTGAAAACGGTAATGTGGAACAGCGAATGAACGGTATCTGTGCTGGTGGTACAGGTTCTTTTATTGATCAGATGGCATCTCTGTTACAGACAGATGCTTCTGGATTAAATGAGTATGCCAAAAGTTATCAGTCTGTATATACAATTGCTGCGCGTTGTGGTGTATTTGCAAAATCTGATATCCAGCCTCTGATTAATGATGGTGCGACCAAAGAAGACTTGTCTGTTTCTATTTTTCAGGCAGTAGTAAACCAGACTATCAGTGGTCTTGCCTGCGGTAAACCAATCCGCGGACACGTTGCCTTCTTAGGAGGACCTCTGCACTTTTTATCAGAATTAAAAGCATGCTTTATCAGAACGTTAAAATTAGATGATGAACATATTATTGAATCAGAAAACTCCCATTTGTTTGCAGCACTTGGATCTGCTTTAAATGCAGACAGTAAAACAAGCTATACAATGGCAGAACTTGTAAACAAACTTTCTTCTGATATCAAAATGGAATTTGAAGTAGAGCGTATGGAACCGTTATTCGCTTCTGATAAAGAATACGAAGCCTTCCATAAAAGACATATGTCACATCGTGTAAAAACTGCTGACCTTGCTTCTTATTCTGGCAACTACTATCTCGGCATTGATGCTGGAAGTACAACAACTAAGGTTGCGCTTGTTGGGGAGGACGGCTCTCTTTTATATTCTTTTTACAGCAACAACAACGGCAGTCCATTAAAAACTGCTATTTTATCTATTCAGGATATTTACAAAAATTTGCCAGCTGATGCACGTATTGCCCGCTCCTGTTCTACCGGTTACGGAGAAGCCTTAATGAAGGCTGCCTTTATGCTCGATGATGGTGAAGTGGAAACAGTTGCACACTACTATGCTGCAGCATTTTTCAATCCACAGGTAGACTGTATCCTTGACATCGGTGGTCAGGACATGAAGTGTATCAAGATAAAAAATGGTACCGTTGACAGCGTACAGTTGAATGAGGCTTGTTCTTCTGGCTGTGGCTCCTTTATTGAGACATTTGCAAAATCGCTCAATTACAGTGTCAAAGATTTTGCTTCTGCTGCTCTATTTGCCAAACATCCAATTGACCTGGGTACACGTTGTACTGTGTTTATGAATTCCAAAGTAAAACAGGCGCAAAAGGAAGGTGCAGAAGTATCTGATATTTCTGCTGGTCTTGCATATTCTGTTATCAAAAATGCACTATTTAAAGTAATCAAAGTATCCGATGCTTCTGACCTTGGCAAAAATATTGTTGTACAGGGCGGTACTTTTTATAACGATGCCGTTCTTAGAAGTTTTGAAAAAATTGCAGGCTGCGAAGCCATTCGTCCTGATATTGCAGGTATTATGGGTGCTTTCGGTGCCGCACTGATTGCAAGAGAACATTTTAACGAAAATAAAGACTACGAAACAACAATGCTTCCAATTGAGAAAATCAACCGTCTTGAATTTTCTACGAGCATGGCAAAATGTAAAGGTTGTACAAATAATTGTCGTCTGACCATCAATAAATTTACTGGTGGACGTCAGTTCATTTCTGGAAACCGTTGTGAACGCGGTCTTGGCAAGCAAAAAAATTCCAACAACGTACCTAACCTTTTTGAATACAAATTAAAACGATATTTCTCTTACGAGCCACTTCCTGCTGACGAAGCCAAACGAGGAAGCGTAGGTCTGCCAAGAGTACTAAATATGTATGAAAACTATCCTTTCTGGTTTACATTCTTTACAAACCTAGGCTACCAGGTAGTACTTTCTCCAAGCTCCAATCGTAAGATTTATGAGCTTGGCATTGAATCGATTCCAAGTGAATCGGAATGTTATCCAGCAAAACTGGCGCACGGTCATGTAGAATGGTTGATTAGCCAAAAGGTAGACTTTATCTTCTACCCAGCTTTATTCTATGAGAGAAATGAATTTGAAGAAGCAAATAATCACTACAACTGTCCGATTGTAACTTCTTATTCTGAGAATATAAAGAACAACGTAGAAAAAATCGGAAATGGAGAAGTGAGATTCCACAATCCATTTATGTCCTTTAGAGACCTAGACATTGTTACAAAAACATTAGTCAAAGAGTTCTCTGACATTCCATCTTCCGAAATAGAACGTGCTGCTTCTCTTGCATGGCAGGAACAGGAAAATGCACGTCTTGATATGACAAAAAAGGGCGAAGAAATTATCCAATACTTGAATGATACTGGCAAACGCGGTATCGTCCTTGCAGGACGTCCATATCATGTTGACCCAGAAATCAATCATGGTATTCCAGAATTAATTACCTCTTATGATATTGCAGTTCTGACAGAAGACAGTATATCCCATCTGGCAAAACCGGACAGACCACTTATCGTTTCTGACCAGTGGATGTATCACTCCAGATTATACGCTGCTGCAAGCTATGTACGCCAATGTGACAATCTGGATTTGATTCAATTAAACTCTTTTGGTTGTGGTCTGGATGCTGTAACAACCGATCAGGTAAATGATATTCTGACAGACTCCGGCAAGATTTATACTTGCTTAAAGATTGATGAAGTTAACAACTTGGGGGCTGCAAAAATTCGTATCCGCTCTCTGTTATCCGCACTACGTGTAAAAGAGCAGAAAAAGGAAAAACGTATTATTCAGGATTCTTCCTTACATAGAGTACTGTTTACAGAAGAAATGCGTCAAAATTACACAATTCTGTGCCCACAGATGTCACCATTGCATTTTGACTTACTACAGCCTGCCCTTCGGGTGTGCGGTTACAATTTTGAAGTATTACAAAATGACAACAAACGTGCCGTTGATGTCGGCTTAAAATATGTTAATAATGATGCCTGCTATCCATCTTTGATGGTTGTTGGTCAGATTATGGATGCTCTTTTATCTGGCAAATATGACCTAAATAAAACTGCCGTCGTTATGACACAAACCGGTGGTGGATGCCGTGCAACCAACTATGTTGGTTTTATTAGACGTGCACTTGCCAAAGCAGGCATGGCACAGATTCCGGTTATCTCTTTAAACTTATCCGGTTTAGAAAGTAATCCTGGATTTAAAATTGATCTTCCGTTAATTGTACGAATTGCTTATGGCGCTATTTTCGGCGACATTTTTATGAGATGTATTTATAGAATGCGTCCATACGAAAAAGTACCGGGATCCGTTGAAGCAATCCACCAGAAATGGCTTACAAATTGTACCGAATTTATATCAGGTAAACACTTAAACTTCTTTACATTTAACAAAATTTGTCGTCAAATGATTCGTGATTTTGACGCTATTGAGATTACAGATGAAGTAAAGCCTCGTGTTGGTATTGTTGGTGAGATTCTCGTTAAATTTGCACCTGCTGCCAACAACTACCTTGTAGATTTATTAGAATCTGAAGGTGCAGAAGCTGTTGTTCCGGATTTGCTTGACTTTATGCTCTACTGCTTCTATAACCAGATATACAAAGCAGATCATTTGGGTACGTCCAAGAAATCCAAGACGCTTGCGAAGGCTGGTATCTGGCTATTAGAATACTTACGTGGTGCTGCTTCCAAAGCATTTAAGGCAAGTAAGCACTTTACACCACCGGCAAGTATTTACGATACAGCCAAAGCTGCCAAACAAATTGTTTCCCTTGGTAATCAGACTGGTGAAGGATGGTTCTTAACCGGTGAAATGTTAGAATTGATTCATGATGGTGTTAACAATATCGTATGTACACAGCCATTCGCATGTCTGCCTAACCACGTTGTAGGTAAAGGTGTTATCAAAGAAATCCGTAAGCACCATCCAGCTGCTAACATTGTAGCAATTGATTACGATCCCGGTGCAAGTGAAGTAAACCAGTTAAATCGTATCAAACTGATGCTTTCTACAGCTCACAAAAATAAATAACTTTTTTAGCATAGTTATATACAAGGCGCACTGCCATCTATATAACTATGCTATTTTTATTTCTAAATATCCTATTAAGCCCAAAGAGAAAACAGATGTAATAACAATCCTCCTACCAACACAGATCCAATCTGGCCGGCTACATTGGCACTGACTGCCTGCATTAGAATGATATTGCCCGGCAATTCTTCCTGCGCTATTTTCTGTACAACTCTAGACGACATGGGAAATGCAGAAATACCCGCCGCACCTATCATAGGATTTATCTTACTCTTTAAAAATATATTCAAAAATTTTGCAACAAAAACTCCGCCAATTGTATCAAACACAAATGCAAGTAATCCTATTAACATAATGAGCAGCGTTTCTTTTTGGACAAAAAGTTCTGCTCTCATACTGAATGATATGGTAATGCCTAAAAGTAATGTAACCACATTCGTCAGAATGTCTTGTGCAGTATGTGACATTTTATCTAACACACCACATTCCCGTATCAAATTTCCAAACATCAAAAAACCAATCAATGATAACGACATCGGTGCAATCAAGCCTGCTATAACTGTAATTATAATCGGGAAAATTATCTTTGCCCGTCTAGATACTTCTTTATGGGCATAACACATCGTGATCTGTCGTTCTTTCTTCGTAGTGATACATTTGATCGTGATAGGCTGTATCATGGGTACCAATGCCATATAGGAATATGCTGCTACCGCAATTGCTCCTACATAGTCAGAACGTAATACTTGTGAAACAAGTATTGAAGTTGGTCCATCTGCTGCCCCAATCATACCAATAGAAAATGCGTCTTTTACATCAAATCCAAGTGCTAATGCAACCAAAATCGCAACAAAAATACCAAGCTGCGCTGCCAATCCAAAAACAAAAAATATCGGTCTTGCTATTAGCGGCGCAAAATCAATCATTGCTCCAATCCCTATAAACAGTAGAATCGGCAGTACCTCTGATGATGCAATTCCTACTTGATATAGCCATTCTATGATTCCCTGAACTTCACCGATTCCGTTAATATGCTGATTGATAACACCACTTGACGGGAGATTTACCAGAATTGCTCCAAATCCCATTGGCAAAAGCAATTCCGGTTCATAACGCTTTTTAATGGCAAGTACAATAAGAAAAATACCAATTCCATACATTATGATTTGTTGGAGTGTCATATATGAATTCCTCTTTCTGAAATCTCTTTCATTAATATATGTTCCAAAAAACAAAATAAGGCTATTATTTCATAAATGTATGCAATTTCTTTGCACGAGATAGCGCTTCTTATCATATCATTCGCTTTAACCACGAAACGACAGTACGCTTCGTGTTCTGTCTTATTCGACCAAACGCCGACACGCTTCACAAGCCGTCTTATTGTACACAAAAAGAACATTTCCATAATGGAAATGTTCTTTCAGTTTAGTAGTTGTATTCTCTTGCTCGGTAATTGAAATAATGAAGTTGTCTGTCCATTCCATAGGTCACGTTCTGACAGTTCAGAGAATCCGTTCTCCTTTGTCCAACTTCTCTTTCCAAAATCTGAGAAAACGATTTATCAGTATTCGCTTTATCTTGCCCAGTATAAATATGCTCTTCTCTGTTAAGATCTCGTTTTACTTTACCAACCGTTGACACAGCCATTACCGAATGCACCATGAAAATACCATTCAATGCTCCTGCTGCAATAATCCCTCCCTGGATGCGTATTTTAACAGTGTCTTCTTTTATATTATGTATATCGGCCATGTCTTGATAAAACTTTAGTACTTTTGCTCCATTTTTGTGAATTTAGTACTATTTTTACTGAATTTCTTTCAGTTCATACGGGGTTACCTGGTAAACATAGTAATTTAACCAGTTAGTATACAGGTTATTACAATGGGAACGCCACATCAAATTCGGACGAATTGTATAATCATCATCCGTATAATAATTTTTCGGCACCTTAATATTAAGTCCCTTTTCTTTATCACGCATATATTCATTATGTAATGTCACTCTATCATATTCAAGATGACCCATAACAAAAATCTGTTTACCTTCTTCTGTCGCTACAAGTAACACACCCGCCTCTTCGGATTCTGCCAATACCTTGAGCTGTGGACAGGCATGAATCAGTTCTGCTGGGACATCTGTATGGCGGCTGTGTGGCGCAAGGAAAACATCATCAAATCCACGCACCAATGGTACTTTACGGTTTGCAACTTTATGCTCAAACAAACCAAACATCTTCTCAGGGAGAAGTACCTTATCCAATCCGTAGTGATAATACAGACCAGCCTGCGCTCCCCAACAGATATGAAAAGTTGATGTGACATTGCTTTTAGACCACTCAAATACTGTACACAGTTCTTCCCAGTAATCTACTTCTTCGTAAGGCAGATGTTCTACAGGTGCTCCTGTAATAATCAGCCCGTCAAACTTTTTATCTTTTATCTTATCAAATGTTGTATAAAACTGATTCAGATGATTTGCAGAGGTATTTAAGGATACATGACTAGACATTGTCAAAAATGTAATGTTTACTTGTAATGGCGTATTAGACAATGCACGTAACAGTTGTAACTCTGTCTCCTGTTTCTTAGGCATAAGATTCAGAATACAGATTTCAAGCGGTCTCATGTCCTGATGCAACGCACGATATTCATCCATAACAAATATATTTTCATTTTCCAGTATTTCTTTTGCTGGTAAATCACTTTGTGTTTTAATTGGCATTTTTAGTTCACCATTCCTTTTATCAATTCTAATAACACTATTTTCTATAGTAGCACAATCGTGCTATTGTTGCAAATATACCGACATAAATTCTTCTTCTGTCATGATTGCAATACCAAGCTCTTTTGCTTTTTTATTTTTAGAAGAATTTGATGTACTATCATTATTAATCAGACAATCTGTTTTTCCTGTTACACTACCTGTTACCTTTCCGCCTTTTCGCTCAATGAGTTCCTTTAGCGCATTACGGTTTTCAAAGTGAACTAAACTGCCTGTAATCACGAATACTTTGCCATCCAATGTTCTCTCAGAAGCATCGATTTGTTCTATTTCAATTGTTAACTCTGGCAACAAATTCCTAACTGCCGATACATTTGTCTCATCCTGAAAATAATCTCTAAAACTTGTAGCAATGACTTCTCCAATGCCATCTATCATCGCAAGTTCATTCACCTCTGCCTGCATCATAGCCTCTAAATCAAATTTGAATTCTCTGCACAATACCTTTGCATTTGCCAAGCCAATATTGGCAATCCCAAGACTATATATCATTTTAGGCAATGTTGTCTTTCTTGCATTCTCTATACTCTGTAACAGATTCTGGCATGACTTTTCACCAAATCCTTCCATCTGCATAATCTCATCCTTGTACACATCCAGATGGAAAATATCTGCATATTCATGCAAAAAGCCTTTGGCAATCAACTTCTCTAGTGTTGCTTCCGAAAGACCATCTATGTTCATGGCATCCCTGCTGACAAACAACGTAAAGGATTTGATTTTCTTTGCATCACAGGATGGATTACTACAGTATAATGACTGTACTTCATTTATCTGTTTTATCTCTGTTCTTCCACCACAAACCGGACATATTTCGGGTATAACGATGGTATCTGACATCGTCAGATTCTCTGCAATCTGCGGAATAATCATATTGGCTTTATATACCATAATCCTATCACCAATACCAAGCTTTAATCCCCGCATAATACTAATATTGTGTACTGACGCTCTGCTTACTGTGGTCCCTTCTAATTCCACCGGTTCAAATATAGCAACAGGATTTATCAAACCTGTTCTGCTTGGACTCCATTCTATTTCCCTAAGCGTTGTTTCCCGCAATTCATCCGCCCATTTAAATGCAATCGAATCTCTTGGAAACTTGGCAGTTGTACCTAGGGATTTTCCATACGCTATATCTTCATACGTAAGCACCAATCCATCAGACGGTACCTCATATGTCTGTATTTTTTGTTCAAAATAAGAAATTGCATCCAGAATTGTATCTTCATTGACCTTTTTATATTCTACAATGTCAAACCCCTGCTCCTTTAAAAACTGCAGCTGGGCTTCTCTGGAATTAGAAAATTCTATCGCATCCGCTTTCACAAGAGAAAAAGCAAAAAAGTTTACGTTTCTCTTTGCGGTAATCTCATTATTCAACTGTCTTACAGAACCACTACAAAGATTCCTCGGATTTTTGTATTTATCTTCTGCATCTTCTATCTGCGCATTGATTTTTTCAAAATCTGCATACGTAATGACTGCTTCCCCACGCAATACCAATTCTCCCTGATATGCAATGTTTAAAGGAATGTTTTTAAATACTCTTGCATTGTTTGTAATGACTTCTCCAACCTCGCCATTGCCTCTGGTAACTGCTTTTAAAAGTTTACCATCAACATAAGTCAAAACAATCGTAAGGCCATCTAACTTCCATGATAACAACGCTTCATTCCCTTTTAGCCATGCCTGTAATTCTTCTCTGTCCTTTGTCTTGCCAAGAGAAAGCATCGGTTTCTCATGACGTTCCTTGGGCAGTTCTTCTACTGCTTCATAGCCAACATTTACGGTTGGACTGTTTGCGAGTACAATCCCTGTTTCTTCTTCTAAAGCTGCAAGTCTGTCATACAACTTATCATACTCAAAATTACTCATAATCTCCGTATCATTGGCATAATAAGCTTCAGATGCTTTATTCAAACGTTCTACCAGTTCTTTTATTTCTGTCATTTTATTCTGACTCATATCTGTACAGTCCTTTTCTGTCATAAATCTATCATTTTACAAACGCATACTTACAGACTCATCTTTATTCTTTACCGAGTCCTGCCAGCATATATAATTGTTTCTTTTCATCACCTGTAAGTTCTCTATATTCTCCTACCTTTAACTTATCCAGTGTAATATTCATCACACGTACACGTTTTAAAGAAACAACTTCCTGTCCCTGCGTCTTGCACATACGACGAATTTGCCTGTTCATTCCTTGCGTCAATACAATGCGAAATGTATATTTTCCAAGCTTTTCCACCTCACACTCTCTTGTCATCTTCTGCAATTCTTCCAGATAGATTCCACTTTGCATTGCATTTACAAAGTCATCTGTAATCTCTTTATTTACTTTTACAATATATTCCTTTTCATGGTGATTGGCACCACGCATCATATGTTCAATCAAATCACCATCATTAGTCAATATAATCAAGCCTTCCGATTCTTTGTCCAAGCGCCCTGCATATGTTACGCGAATCGGATATTTGATATACTCCAAAATAGTTTTATCAGCATATTTATCTCGTTCTGTACATACAACACCAACGGGTTTATAAAATGCCAGCACTATCTTATCAGACTGTCCCTGTATTCTTTTTCCATTGACCTCTACCACATCACCGTCAACAACGCGCATTCCCATTGTCGCAGGCTGCCCATTGATACGCACTTTACCTGTATCAATGATACGGTCCGCATCTCTTCTAGAACATACACCACACATCGCAAGATATTTATTTAACCGTATTCCTTGCTGACTCATCTTCTGATACCTTTTCCCTTTCACGTAATACTATAATCTATAATTGCCCTTCAGACAATGTTCTATTTGATTTCTATTGGAAGATGAAATAACCGTATCGCATTCTGATACATAAGATTGGCATATGCCTCTTTCCCAATTTGGGTTTCCAAATCATGTAAATATGATTGATAAATAGAAAGCTCTCCCTTAGGATTATGATGGTATGTATCTACACCATCAATCGGCATATCACTTCCAAACAATATTTTTTTGCTTCCTACACATTCGATTGCCTTCATCGTACTAGTAAGTGGCACCCATGCCGTATCTCCATACAGATTGGGTAATGTACCAAGCAATTGGATTGCCTCCTCATGATCTGTCTGAAGTCCCATATGTGCCATAATAAAATTCAGTTCTGGATTTTCTTTTGCTGCCTTCCATACGTGCCAGACAGACGCCTCCCCATCTCCATCCGTATGTGCCATCACAGGAAACCCATATCGCTTTGCAAGTTTAAGATAAGGCAGCATTCTTGGATGATCTAATCCTGTATTAGAATGATATTGATGCACCTTCATTCCATAAATGATATCTTTGTTCTCTTCTATCATTCTAATCAATTCATCTGATATTTTTTCACTATACGGTTTTATCCATACCAAAACTCCAATTTTGTCAGGATATTTTCTTGCAAATGCAAGTACTCTTTCCAATGATTTTTCCTGAGAAATCTGTACTTCTTCTGGCAACATCTTTTGCTCAAAATCCAACTCTGTAGAATCTATATTAGAGACAAGTGCATAATCTATCCCATATTTTTTCATAGATTCTATCACCATCTCTTCTGTCATATCAAAATTTAACATATTTCCGATATGTACATGACTATCAATCATCATTTTCTTATCATCAGCCTTTCTTAGTCCTAACTTCTCCTATTATAACACAAAACAGGCACCAAAATACAAATTGTATTATAGTGCCTGTCTGTTTCACATTTTATACGATATCTGTAATGAAAATATTAATTTAAAATCTCATTGGTTTTGCGTACTACTTCCTGTACTTCATCTGCAATCTGGGAAACCACTTCCATTGCCTTAGAAATGTCCGCACTGCTTTCTGAAGTATGCTCTACATCTGCAATCGTTGCATTTACAGATGCAATCAACTCTTCAATGGTCTTATGAAAGCTATCCATTGTAACATTAATGCCATCAATTGCCTGCTGTATACTATCAGAATTCTCTTGTGCACTGCTAACAGATGCTTTGGAGCTTTCAGATAACTCCCTAATGTTAGTTGCAACAACTGCGAATCCTTTACCAGCCTCACCCGCTCTTGCAGCTTCAATTGCTGCATTTAAGGACAACAGATTAATCTTACCCGCAATTTTTTCTACATCCTGTGTCATAACATCATAACTAGAAATACTCTGGTTAATATTATCCATTGCTTCCAAAATGCTCTGATTCAAGCTATTTAAGTTATTCATATAGCTGGAAACCTGACTCATCTCACTGGAACTCTTTGCACCCGTTTCTCTGATGGAGGCTGCATCTTTTCTTACGTTATCAATATTCTCTGCAAGACGTTCTGCAATGACTAACAATTTTTCATTCATCGCAACTACTTCATCGTTGATTGCTTTGATATGTTTACGTTCCTCTCTTACAGAATGCATCACATACTGGTGACAGTTTTCTTTTTCATTAATACCTCTTGCAATCGCAATTGCCATATCACGGCAGGATTTATATCCACATGCATGACAATCAAAATGTTTATCCACATCTGTCTGTTTGCCAAGTTCTTCGAATACTTTGTTAATCTCTGCTTCACTCACTTTTACATGATTTACATTGTGAGGTCTATATTTACGGATAAAATCATCTACTTTTAATTTCTGATCAAATTCCGCAAACTGCTTGTCTATTCCTTTTTTCGTTGTATTATCTTTACGCACCTTGCTTGTATACATCTCTACATCATGCATAATATCATTCATAACAAAACGATGATAATTTACACCTGTAGCCGGACCTCCATTACATCCAAGTTCACAGTTCAATACGTCAAACACCGCTGGCAGGTTTTCTTTCTTCTCTTTCAGGTATGCCTCTAAATCTTCGTATACTTTATCCTGTCCTTCTGACGTAATCACCGACAATTCAGGCGCATGAATTAAAAGATTTCGCATCAGTCCGCCTGGCTTAGGATAAATCGCTCCTTCCAGTCCCTGCTGCGCATCAAATTCAAATTCACTATATGTTTTTGTTCTTGGAAGTTCCACACCCTTTGCATCCATATATGCTTTTAAGTGTTCCATCGTGACATTATAATCAATAACACCCGTTTCGTGGAACTCATCAATTTTTGCAATACATGGAGAAATTGCTGCAATTTTACCTTTAAATCCAAGCATCTTTCTCATGTAAATTGCAATACACATCATAGGACTATGTACTGGTGAAAGGTGCGGAATCAAATCATGCTGATGTCTTAAAGCATAATTCACAATTGCCGCACATGGCTGTGAAATTACTTTCTCACCCGGATGCGCTTGCAAATAACGCAAATGCGCCCATGTACAAATATCTGCACCATACGATACGTCATAAATTCCCTTTACACCTTGTTTTCTAAGCCACTGTAACACATGTCTCCACTTACCATCAAAAGCAATCTTCATGGCTGGTGCTACAATCACTGCCACTTCTTTCCCATGCTTTAAGTCATCAAAGAACTGTTCGGTATCATCCTCAAAATATCTTGCTTTGTGTGTACATGCCTTGATACATGCACCACATTTAATACATTTCTCTTCGTCGATGGTAATTCGTAGTTGTCCGTTCTCGTCAATATTAGCAATATTGGCGTCCCCCGCCGGACACACTCTTACACAGGCATTACAGCCAACACATTTACTCGTGTCAACACATATTGTACTCATCCCTCATCCTTCTTTCTTCTTTCTGTAAAAAAATACTAGTCTGACAGGAATATTGTATACCATTTTGTATAATTTTACCATTGTTTATCACGAAATAATCTTATTGTTTGTAATTTTATACAATTTTTAAACAAAATAAATATATTTTTCAAACATAAACCAAAAATAATCCAAATCATTATGACTATAATTCCTATTTCTTGGTAACACTAACCAAAACTACAATTGCCAAAGGAGCATCCTATGTTTTCCATTTCCATACTATATTTTCATTCTCCACTGTCTATGTCCAAGCAAAAAAAATATCGGTATCGTCTCTTTCTATTATCCCTCTTGGCATTCGGTCTAATTATGTTATTACAAGTGTGGAAATTAAGCGCAGAAGCTGATGCACACTGGACCCCTGAATATCCAAAACAAAATCTAGCTTCTTTACTAAACAAAGAGCACCTATCAGATGATGACTATGCCCTGCTCTTTGCACAGACAGGTTTGTCCGCGTCTGCTATTGATACACTGTTAACGACGGAGCGTATCAAAAAGATATTTCTAGCACAGGATGCCCTCTTTGCTGAAATTTCAATTTCCTGCAAACCAAACAGCATCATTTCCTGGGAAGAGCATGCTTCTCGAAGCATTCTTATGTCAAATAAAAAAGACAACATTATCCGTTGCGCTACCATTCCTGTACTAGAAGACGGAGATATTCTCATTACTCCTTCTTCTCATACGTATGGTTGGCGCAATGGACACGCTGCCATTATTATAGATGCTGCTTCACGCACAACATTAGAATCTGTAGTTCTCGGTCAAAACTCCTGTCTGCAATCGGTAGATAAGTGGGAAACCTATCCCGCTTTCCTTGTCCTCAGGCTCAAAAACACTTCTCCAAAAATCCGCTCTGCCATTGCCAATAATGCAATGGATTTGTTGTGTGATGTTCCTTATGGCTTAGTATCTGTCACCAAGCAAGTATCTTCTTCCAAACATGCTCCTGCTTATACCCATTGTTCACATCTTGTCTGGTATGCTTATAAACAGGCAGGGTACGACTTAGATAGTGATGGAGGTCTTATTGTCACTCCAAATGATATCGCAAAAAGCTCTTTACTGGAAATTGTACAAATATATGGTATCAATCCACATTCTCTTCTATCACAATATCCTCTTTCATAGTATCTTCTTTCACAGATTCATAAATAGCTTCTATTGTATCTGCAAAATGACTTTTATCAAAAGTTTCTGCAATCTTAATACTATGTTTTCCTGCACTGGTACGCCATTCTGCATTTTCTAAAATCAATTTCAGTTTATTTAGAAACTCCTCTACAGAAGTGTACTCATATCCATTGACCCCTTCCTGGATGACATCGGTCAGACAATCATCCTTACGACATAAAAGTGGTAATCCATTGGCTGCTGCTTCTATATAAGTAAGACCTTGTGTCTCACTCGTAGAGGCACTAACAAAAACATCCGCTAATTGGTAATACTCCTGCACTTCCGAAGGTTCTACCATACCCGCAAAAATAACATGCGCACCAATTCCCAAATTGCCTGCCATATGCTCCAGATTATCTTTATCAGGACCATCTCCAACAATCAGAAACGTAAGTTTTTGATTATGTAAAAGTGCAACCGAGAAAAATTCCAGCAGCTCCTCCAGATTCTTCTCTGTTCCAAGCCGTCCAAGATTCAACAACACCTGATGGTCTTCCGGTATCTCAAGAAGCTGTCTTTTCTCTCTTCGTTCTTCTTCACTCAATCGACAATGATGCTGCTCCAATGCAATCCCACTAGGAACTACCTGAATCTCATTATCCAATCCATAGCCTCGTAAAGCACCCTCCACCTTACTCGTAGGCGCTATAATCGTCTTAACGCTCTTTAAGCGCGCACGGGATAACTGCCGTACCATATGATTGCCAAAACGCTCACTAGGAAGCACATACGTAATATACTGTTCGTATAGCGTATGATATGTATGAATCAAAGGTGCACCTGTCAGTTTAGCAATACGTCTTGCAAATTGAAAGCTAAAAAATTCACACTGGCTATGGATGACGTCCGGTTTCCATTCAATTAACTCCCGAATCAAATCATTGCGATATGAAATCGGCATACGCACGTCTGGATAAATACTCCCAATGGATATTGATTTTACATAGTAAACATCTCCATCTTGATAACTATCCCTATCACCAGATAAGGTAAGAATGCGGACATCATGTCCCCTGTTTTTTAACTCATCTCTTAGGTTCCGAACTGAAGTCACAACACCATTGGTAGAAGTGGTAAACAAGTCTGTTGTAATTAAAATCTTCATAATATACTTCCCCTTAACATGCCTTTTCTCATGCAAAAATTACGTTCAAATCTTATTTTACAACAAGATTCAACACATTTCCAGAATTTTTCTTTATATAAAATTTCATTTATTTAAAATTTTTTCCAGCATCCCCACTCTATTAAATGGAAATGAAAAATAATATCCATCCACAAACGCTTCTGTCAATGCCATCATTTCCTTAGCTAGCAAAATTCCTGTCTGTTCACCCTCTTCTCTTGTCATATCCTCACGATAACGCAACAAAACCTCATCCGTCACGTCTATACCTGTCATTTCATTTTTCATGAAGGTAGCATTTTTCAGACTGACAAACGGCATAATGCCACACAGAATACGCGCTCCCGTCTCCTCTTTAATACGTCTTAGGCGTTCTACACCTTCCTTCGTAGAAACTGGCTGTGTTAAAAAGAAGGCAGCACCTGCGTCCATCTTCTTTTTTACTCGTCCTATTTCAACTTCCAAATTCCTACGCCCCTGGTTAATCGCACCACCATAACAAATAGGTGACTGTGCAAACTGCTCCTCATTCATGTCACGCATAATCTGCATCAGTCCTACCGAATCAAAATTAAAAACACTCTTTATACTACTTCTTGCCATCGAAGGAATCGGGTCTCCTGTAATGACGAGAAAATTCCGTATATCATTGATATATGCCCCTAATAGTTGTGAACGTATCGCAATGGCATTTTTGTCACGACAACAAATATGCGGCATAACACACATACCCGTTTCTCTTGCTACTTTTTCTGCCATGAGAATAGAATCTGCCCTGGTTCTCCCGGAAGGAGAATCCGGAAATGTCAATACATCCACACCACTTTTTAACAACAAATGCGCTGCATCCATCAGTTTCTCATCATCACTTCCAAGAGGAGGTGCCAATTCTACTGCAATAAATTTCTTCCCTTCTTTATCAGCAAAAAAAGATGCCGATTTCTTAGGAAGAGGCTCTATATCTTTCACACATGTAGAAGATGCTTTCTCTGTTTGCACAAAAGATATCCTTTCCCGCATCTTACGAATATATTCTGGGGTTGTACCACAGCATCCACCTACAATATCTGCACCATCTGCTGCAATATCACTTACTTTTTTTGCAAAATAATCACTGTTCCCTTGATCAAATATCATACGGTTGCTGACAATCTGCGGATATCCTGCATTCGGCAATGCTGTCAGTATCTTATCACCCGAAAAATTTATATTTCGGATAATCTGCTGCATATGTCCTGGTCCCACTCCACAATTAAACCCCACTGCATCAATCCACTCTATGCGTTCCGCACGCTGTACCAGTTTTCTGGCACTTAATCCAGATTGGCTATATCCAAACTGATTTACCAAAAATTGCACAATAACAAAAGCCTTATCTCCAATAAACTCAAGTGCTTCACGAATATCTTCCATATCAGAAAATGTTTCAAATACAAAAAGCTCTGCGCCTTCTTCTAAAAAAGTACGACAAATTTCCACATATTCTTTGGAAATCTGTTCTTTATGAAACTGCTGATGACACGAAATTTGTCCAATATCAGCGGCTACATAAACATTTCTTGCTTCTGCTGCCAAAGCTGCCAGTCGATACCCTTGTCTAATATTTTCCTGTACAGACTCCCATGCCTTATCAAACGAAACTGTATTACTAGCAAACGTATTGGTACGAATGATTTCTGCTCCTGCTTCAATATATTCTTCATGAATCCTACGAACACGCTCTGGATACATGGTATTCGCATACTCTGGCAATTCTCTCGTATCATAAATCTTTGCATAATAAGTTCCAAAGGCACCGTCAAAGAGTAATTTTTCTTTTTTTAATTTATCCTGTATCGTCATTTTTTTCTGCTGTGTCATAATTTTTATTCTTCTCCTCAGTAGTATATTCCGGCTTTCACTACATTTTCTTAGTCCGATAAATCTATTTCACATTTTTTATCATAAAACTTTTGCATCAAGGTTGCAATATTTATCCTATAAAAGCACAAAAGAGAATCTTTTAGAAACTATAGCGTTCTAAAGATTCTCTTCTATTCGATTTCATTAACACGATCTGCACAAATGCACAGATACTGTACATAATTCTATTTATTCCATATTATCCAATAATTCCTGATAGAATCTTGAATAGTCTTCTCTCTGCTCATTCATAAACTTAATTGCAGAAGAAGGGTGAGAATTCAAAATACCAGTTAATAAATATGGAATATCATATCCCCATATATTTCCTTTTTCCTTCTCTGCCTTAATATACTTCTGTACAAAATCCATAACTGGCACAAGATTGTATCTCGGGTTTCTAAGAAAAGCAAGCAGTGATTCCATATAACAGTTTCCTGCACCACGTCCCATACCACTGACTGTTGCATCTAGCAAGCTGGCACCATTCGTCAACGCCTCAATTGTATTGGCAAAAGCCAACTGCTGATTATTATGTGCATGCATACCAATCTTTTTACCATATTTTTCTGCGATGTTCATATATTTATCTGTCAATCTTCGAATCTGCTCTGGATAGAACGCCCCAAAGCTGTCTACAAGGTAAATAACATCAACATCACATTCTGCAAGAAGTTCAAGTCCTTTATCTAATTCTTCTTCACGCACTTTAGAAATCGCCATAATATTAACAGTTGTCTCATAGCCTTTTTCATGTGCATCCTGAATCATCTCAATTGCTGTTGGAATCTGATGAATATACGTTGCCGTACGAACAAGGTCAATCACACTATCTTCTTTCTTTAAAATATCATTCTTGTAGTCTGTTCTTCCTACATCCGTCATAACTGCAATTTTCATATCAAAATCATTATTGCCAACAATCGCACGAATATCTTCTTCTTCACAGAATTTCCATTTACCGTAATCTTTTGTGCTAAAAATTTCCTTTGATGCTTTATATCCAAATTCCATGTAATCAATTCCGGCTTTGATATTTGTACGATATAAATCTTTTACAAATTCATCCGTAAATGCAAAATTATTTACCAAACCACCATCACGCAGTGTACAATCTACTACCTTAATATCAGGTCTGAATGCGACCAAATTACCATTATTCTTTTCCATAACGTCCTCCAAGAAAAATATATGTACTAGCTTTCATTCCTCACTTTAAACCGTTACACTTTAAAGTCGTAAAGCACTTTTAGAATGATATCTCTTTTTTGCCAAAATGTCAATATCTAATATAAAATATTTTCCTCTAAAGTCACTTTAAAGTTATTCTGTGCTACAAATATTAGTATTATATCATCATGAATGTAACTTCTCAAGCAATATTATGTATATAGTGTTCTGATACACATAGGTAAGAATAGCTAATTCTAACAATCGAAAAAAAAGATTGTCAAAATCAGCTATTCTAATACTATTTACATTGATTTACTTCATAGATTCTGCTTCAATCGTAGTTATTGTTCTGCTCTCTTTTTCAGTTCTTTAAATCTTCTATCCGTTTCAAGCTGTAACCGTTCTACTACTTCTCGATATTGCTCTTTCTGCAAATGCGTCGTTCTTCCCATCATAGAAAGCCAATCCAGTACAGGAATTTTCTTTCCTGTCTTTTCTGGGTCATAAGAAAGGCGCAACACGCCCTCTTCTACTTCGTATAGTGGAAAATAGCAACAATTTACCGCAGCTTCAATCACCTTGCGCTCTGTTGCCGGTTTATCATTCCAATTGAGCGGACAAGCAGAAATTGCCTTTACGTAAGCTGTTCCTGTTGTCTTGGCATACTGCGCTGCCTTAGCTGCTTTTTGCATAAAATCTACTGGATTGGATTCTGCCACGGTTGCTACATAGGGCATTCCCGTTGCTGCCATAATCTGTGGCATATCTTTGTGAAAAAAGCTTTTCCCATATTGTTTTTCTCCCACATGAGAAGTCGAGCTTCTAGCTCCTAATGGCGTAGAATAAGAAAGCTGATAGCCAGTATTCATATAACCGCCATTATCATATTCAAATATGAGTAATCTATGCCCACGCAGTGCTGTTCCAAGTGCAGATCCCATCCCGATATCCAGACCGCCGTCTCCACTGACCATAATAAAAATAATATCACCTGGTGGAATTTCCCCTTTTTGCTGCTTACGGTAACAGATTTCTGCTACACCACTTAAAGTAGCAGCTCCATTCTGAAATAAATTATGAAGATACGGTACCTTAAAACTTGTTCTCGGATATGCAGTTGTCACAATCATAGCACAACCCGTCTGGAACAAAAATACAACTGGATCTTCAATTCCTCTAAGCAGCAGATTTAAGTTGACTGGGATACCACAGCCCGGACAAGCCCCATGTCCAGGTGCAATACGGCCTGGCATAGCTGTCACTGCATTTAAGTTTGCATTTGCACCAATACTTGTCATTTCCCGTGTAATAGGCGAAAAAAGTGGCTCATCTTCTGTTTTTTTGGTCGTAGTGTCTACCATATCTCCCGGTGTCACTCCATAATATGCAAAATCAGGCTGTGTAATATCTTCTGCCATCAATAACATTGTCTTTGCATCTTCTTTAAAAAAATCCTTGCCACCCAGCCCATAGACCAGACTCTTTATCCTTGCCTTGCTGCCAAATCTCTGCATGGCGGCACGCACTTCTAACGATAGATTTCCACCACCTGCACCATAGCTGTCCTGTCTGTCCGCTACCAAAATATTTTCCCCGCAGCCAAGGAACTCAGACAGCTCTTTTCCTGGGAAAGGACGAAGTACATGTAATGTAGCCGCCCCTACTTTCTTTCCTTCCTTTCGCATTTCCTCTACCGCTTCAATAGAAGTATCATATGACGAACCTAACAACACCAGAAAGCTCTTAGCATCCTCATTGTGAATTCCTTCTACCTTTCCATAGGCTCTTCCCGAAATCTCCTGATAGGAAGCAAACAATTCTGGAAGCAATTTATCCACTTCTTCCATTGCCAGATGCAACTGATATCGGTTGTTAATAATATCCGGTTCATTCATATAGGAACCTACCGTAATCGGATGTGTTAAATCCAAAAAAGGATACTCTTCCTGTTTTGCACCAATATATTCTCTTACAACCTTATCATCTGCAAATCGATAGCACCGCACCTTTTGGTGACTTGTAAAAAAACCATCATATGCCACCACAACAGGGAGCCTTACCTGCTCTGCCAACTTCAGCGCAATGATATTAAAATCATATACTTGCTGCACTGTACTAGCAAACAAAATGGGCCAGCCTGTATTTAGGAGGTACATAATATCACTATGATCTCCTTTGATAGACAAAGGTCCTGAAACTGTCCTACATACTACATTCATAACCATTGGATAACGCGTACCTGACTGCACTGGAAACTGTTCAATTGCATATAAAAGTCCGTTAGCACTAGTTGCATTTACAACACGGCCTCCTGCCACTGATGCTCCATAGCAAATGCCTGCTGCACTATGCTCTCCTTCTGCCGCTACCATCACCAGGTCAGTTTCTCCATTTGCACGCATGATATCCAGATTTTCAGCAATCTGTGTCGAAGGAGTAATCGGATAATAGCCCATCAAATCATACCCTATCTGTTTAATGGCAATCGATGCCATTTCATTTCCAGAAGCATATTCCATAACCTGCTCTTTCATTATACTTCTCCTCCTTCCATTCTCTTTTCTGTCAAATAAGATTCTGAAGTAATATAGCCATCCGCTCCTGCTTCTTCATAATATTCCGGCATCCGCAAAAGTTCTTGATTTGCCATAAAATACGCTTTCTCTGGATGTTGTGCCTCCACACCTCGTACAAGCGCATTCACCGGACATACATCCACACAACGCAAACAGCCTTTACAATGATAGTAATCCAGCCCCTGATTGACCATCATCTCTCTGCCTTTATATTCACCTTTGACAAACTGAAACACCATATCCGGACAGGTAGAATGACACAATCCACAGTTGATACACCTTTCCTTAATAAACAGCGGAATATAGCCTTGTCTGGACGGTGACAAATCCGCCACGACTGTACTGCCAAATCTAGGATTAATCCCCCCAATAGGTGCATCTAAGTATCCCCATACTTGCTTTGTGATTTGTTTTGTATCTTCTGCGTTACAGGTATATGACCTTTTAGATGTTTCATTCTCCTGTCTATATTCTTGCGTAATTTCCATTCTTTTTACTTCTTCATATCCTCTTCGCATTCCTTCAAGATTACTCTTTAAAGCATCTGGATATTTTTTACCAAGTGTATCTGTAATGACCGTCTCTCCAACTGTCAAATCTTGTATCCCCATGACCTTCAATGCAGCTCCAAGCATAACAACATTAATTCTAGAATGTGTTTCCATTGCAATTTTCTGTGCTTCTAATCCATAACAGGCACCTAGTCTATTTCCTGTCATACTAAGTCCAACCGCCTTATAGATGTCTAAGCTCTGTTCTCCCAAACCATCTGGCTGCTCTTGTCCTGCTTCTAATGCAATTATGACTGCAGTTTTCTCTCCACATCCTTTCCAAACCGATGTGTCCTTTAACAATGCTTGATGGAATACCACTAATAAATCCGGCTCTATGACTGGAGAATGTTCTCTGATTTCTTTTTCTTTTTTACAATATCTAATAAAGCCTTTGACGGGTGTACCCGTCTTCTCTGAACCATAACTGGAAAAGTTACTACTGTTTATATCCAAATATTTTACGCCTAGCTCACCTAACATTTTTCCACATAGATTTGCCCCTAAACCACCTATACTTTCTAAACGAATTTCATAATATTCGTTTCCCGATTCCAATTTTTCCTGCAGACTACTTGTTTTATCTACTACCTGCTTCATGACTCATTTACCTCGCTGAAAAATTCTTTGCCTACAAAACATAACGGACACAAAAAATCCTCTGGAAGATCTTCAAATTTTGTTCCTGGTGCAATCCCCATATCGGGTACACCCACTGCCTCATCATAAATCCATCCGCACACATCACATACATATTTCATTGTCGTTACCTCCTCATCAATTCCTCTGCAAGCAATTCCAGTTGTGTCATACTTTTTTCATTCAAAACGGATAATATTGTTACAAATGTATCTGTAAAGATGATTCCCTTACTCTTTTCCAGGTTCTCCCGCATGACTGTAGCGGCAATCGGCGCCCAACTTCCGTTTTCTATAAATGCAACAATTCTGTTACTAAAATTTCGTTCTTTCAGTGCATTGATAAATTCACGCATGCACGGAAAAATATCTGCATTGTAAGTAATAGAAGCCAAAACAAGCTTACGATACCGGAAGGCATCTTCCACAGCCTCAGACATATCACATCTTGCGAGGTCATACACAACGACGTTGGGACATCCTTTTTCCTTTAACTTTTCCTGTAGCAAAATCACAGCATTTTTCGTATTACCATACGTAGAAGCATAGGCAATCACAACACCTTCTTCTTCTGGCTGATAGCTCGACCAAGTATTGTATAGTCCTATATAATGAGCAATATTGTCAGATAGTACAGGTCCATGAAGTGGATATATCATCTGTATATCCCACGCTACAATCTTTTGTAGAAATCTTTGTACCTGCGCACCAAATTTACCAATAATACTGATATAATAGCGTCTCGCTTCACAAGTCCAGTCCTCTTCTACATCCAATGCTCCAAACTTACCAAATCCATCTGCCGAAAACAAAGCCTTTGCTGTACTATCATATGTCACAATCACCTCCGGCCAATGCACCATTGGTGCAGTTGCAAAAAATAGTTTATGCTGGCCAAGCGAAAGCATATCTCCATCAGCCACAACAATTCTATTTTCTTCAAACTCTGTTCCAAAATAATTTTTCATCATCTTGAATGCTTTTGCCGAAGCTACCAATATCGTTTCAGGATACTTTTCTATAAAATTCATAATGTTTGCTGAATGGTCCGGTTCCATATGCTGCACTATCAAATAATCTGGTTTCCTATTTCCCAATACGTTCTGTATATTGTGCAGCCACTTTGCAGTAAACCCCACATCAACGGTATCCATAATAGCAATTTTCTCATCCATTATGACGTAAGAATTATATGACATCCCATTTGGCACCGCATACATTCCTTCAAACAAATCAATGCTATGGTCATCTACACCTACATACTTAATATCACTTGCATTTGTCATGACATCTAACCTCTGCTTTTTTTGTATAGTTTCTTCATTTTAGTGTAGATTATGCAAAAAGACCTATAAACAAGAAAAATCCTATAAACACCATTCAAATCGAAGATTTGATTTGTTTATAGGACTTTTTTGTTTATAAGTCTTAATAATATGATTTCACCTTATAATACTCGCAAACCAGTGTCTTGCACTCATTGTCTGCTTACACAGACTGCTTTGATATCGCGTATATTACACAATACCCTGTGCTGTCAT
>JAFUQM010000065.1 GCA_017472325.1 Lachnospiraceae bacterium | reverse complement strand
TGGATTTTTAGGATCAACGTTCATTTCCTCAAAATACAAATAAGTATAAATTTCTGCTGCTGATAAAGATCCGCCTGGGTGTCCAGCTTTTGCACTATGTACAGAAGTGATAATACCTTTGCGGACTTCATTTGCAATTTTCTTGAGTTCTAAAGTCTGCATATTAGCTATTCTCCTTTGAATTGTTAATTAATGTTAAATACATAACACTCCATTACAAATTTTAAACATAATCGTGACAAGTGTCAAGATAAATTAGGCCTATAAGTTAAGCATCTCAGTGTTAGTTGTAGTTGTAAATAAAAAACGCATAAAACAATTGACTAATATAGAAAAAAGGATTAGTGTGAAGGTGATTTGGATGAGGTAATAACATGAATGGAAGAATATATAGAGACTATTTATTTCGAGAAATTACAAAAGAAGAAATCCCACAGATGTTCGAATTGATTCTAAAACGTATGATTTGGATGGATGAGAAAGGAATCAAGCAGTGGAATGTAACGAAGTATGATGAAGTGTATCCGTTACATTATTACGAAGACGCTTGGAATCGGGGAGAGATTTTCGTACTTGTGGATAAAATTGCAGGAGAAATTGTCTGTGCAGGAGCACTTAAGGAATCCGATGAACGTTGGAAAAAAGATAACATTCCGGCTTTTTATTTACATCATTTTGTAACGAAAGTGGGAGAGCAAGGCATTGGTAGGGTTTTTCTACAGTATGCGGAAAAATATGCAAAAGAAAAGGGAAAAATTTTTTTTAGATTGGATTCTGCTGTGGGAAACGACAAACTTACCAAGTATTATGAGGAACAAGGCTATCTACCGGTTGGATCTTGTGTGGATGGTATGTACGAGGGAATCTTAAGGCAGAAGAAGTTGGAGGAAAACTTAATGTTTCAATACGTATCTAACGCGGGGATTGTATTGGAAGTGGGTGACAAGACGATTGGTATCGACTGTCTTTGCAGAGACTCTGCAAAATTATATATGGACACACCGACGGAAATTCGTGAAAAATTTAATCCTGATATACTTATCTTTACACATGAGCACGAAGATCATTTCTGTGCGGAGTATGTAAAGGAAGCATGGGAGAAAAATCAGGGAATATTAATTTACTCAACGAAGGAAACAATCGAAGTTTTGAGAGAAATGGATATTCCGTCTGTTAATCTTCGTCAGGTATCAGGTGGAGATGAACTTGTGATGGGAGATTTGCACGTCACCTTTATGCACAGTGTCCATGAAGGAGAACAATATGCACACGTTCAAAATCTCACACTTCTTATTAAGATAGGAGATAAACGTCTCGTTATTACAGGAGATGCTATGCCGTGCAAGGAGCTGTTTGAACAAATCAGCGTATGGTCCAAACAAGTGGATTGGCTTTTTGCACCGTTCCCATATGTGGGGCTTCTCTCTACGCGGAAGCTGATAGCAGAGTATCTGGATGTTAAGAATATCTTTGTTTTACATTTACCAAGAAAAGAAGCAGATGCGCAGGGGTGGATTGTGAATACGAAACGTGTGTGTGAGATGGCAAAGGATGGTTTGCCGAAGCCAGTGTTTCCGGAAAAAATTTAGATTTAGAATAAAATAGCTTAAGTCATATATGGCCTAAGCTGTTTTACTTTAGTAATTACTATATATTTACTCATTCGGCTTGTATTTGTTTTACAACACAGTATTTTTTTATAAATTCGGGATTTTCTAGTACTTTTTGAATAATGAATTCAGCAGTATTATTTGTCCATTCATAGGCTAAGGTATCTTCTGGCGGAATCTCAATCCAGATGTTAAAGGATGCATATGGTTTAGATTCTATTAGTAGAGAATTATAAAGTATCTCATCCTCGATTTTTAATGTGCGAGGCGATTTGAAGTATTGTTCACATCCAACAGATGAACTGGTTGAATAGATAGAAAGGTAGTATTGTTGCTCTTTTTCGTCATACCATTTATTGTTTATTACAACCTCGCCAATTACAAAGGACTCGTTATGATTCAAGGACTTGTATTTGTTGTAAATCATTATACCTGTCATAGAAAGTAACAAAAGTATGATTATTATCCATGTCACTTTTCGCTTTTTCCTCCTTTGGTTATCGATATGCACTGTTTCTTTAAATTCCATTCCATCTAAAGGATAGCAAATTGTATTTTGGGGGTTAGATTCTTTTTCTCTAAATAAAAGTGAAGCACATTTTCGCCAAGATATATCACCACGACTTTGAATTTCTTTTAAATCATTTATCAGACATTCTCTTAATGCATATTCACTTTGCAATTGATTATAATGTTGCAAGACAATATCCTGTACCTTTCGGTTTCCGTTTTGCATATCCAAGATGTCTGGTATGGAGAATCCTGCCTTTCGGAGTTTTGAAATATCTTTTAAGATATCTACATCCTCTTCTGTAAAATCACGATTAATTCGACCGTTTATCATTTGCGATTTTGTTTCTAATAATCCTTTTTCGATGTAAAATCGAATGGTTCGTTCTGTTAAATCGGAACGTTTACATACTTCCTTTATTCTCATATCCAGTATCTCCTATAAGCAAATCATTCTTTGTGGTTACAGAATATCATCATACGTTACGTAAGAGTCAAGATTATTTTGAAAACAGCTAGAATTATTAAAAATTATCGAAATATCTGCCTTGATTTTGAGTTTCATTATGCGCTAAACAAGGTGGAACGTCTAAAACCACATAGTGCAACTAATCTATATGCCTTACTCTTTAAATTTTCTTGTCACAAATCAAATCCCAGCATATATATTTGTCAGAAGTCAAGAAACTATATGCTTCGAACGAATAATCTACCTACGAGTCATAAAATTACAACAGATATATGGAGTTTTTTACAACATTCTAGACGTCTAAGCAAAGCAATTTATGTTAAAGCACCCAACAAAAGTATTGCATATCAAAAAATACCTATATATAAGGAAATATTACTTGACAAATAGGCTGTAAAGATATACATTTGTTATGAAATGTTACAAAGGTAACAAAATATAACATTTTAAATAAAAATGATATTAATTAATAAAAGGGAGGAACAAAACATGGCAGAAGGCGTATTAATGCCAAAGGCTGGTATCACAGTTGAAGAATGTGTGATTACCGAATGGTTAAAAAAACCAGGCGACCAAGTTGCAGTAGGCGATATTCTTTTCACTTATGAAACAGATAAAGCTACATTTGAGTGCGAGTCTACAGCAGCAGGAACATTACTCGAAATCTTCTATAATGATGGAGATGAAGTTCCAGTATTAGTAAATGTATGTGCAATCGGAACACCAGGTGACGACGTATCCGCATTGAAAGGTGGAGCAGGAGAAGCAGCACCTGCAGCGGCACCGGCAGAAGCAGCACCTGCACCTGCAGCAGCTCCGGCAGCACCAACAGGTCCTGTAGCACAGGGTGTACTCATGCCAAAGGCTGGTATCACAGTTGAAGAATGTATTATTACAGAATGGCTTAAGAAAGTAGGCGATCAAGTTGCAGTAGGCGACATCCTCTTTACATATGAAACAGACAAAGCAACATTTGAATGTGAGTCTACAGCAGCAGGAACATTACTTGAAATCTTCTATAATGATGGAGATGAAGTTCCGGTATTAGTAAATGTATGTGCAGTTGGTAATCCGGGAGATTCTACAGTAGGATTAAGAGCAGGGGAAGAAGCACCTGCAGCAGCACCGGCAGAAGCAGCTCCAGTAGCAGCGGCAGCACCAGTTGCAGCGGCACCTGTAGCAAGCGCAGCAGTAGCAGCTAATCCAGATGCAAAAGTATCTCCAAGAGCAAAAATGGTAGCTGAAACACTTGGTGTTGATCCAACACAGGCAGCTCCAACAGGTCCTTACGGACGTGTAATTGAAAGAGATGTGAGAGCACTTGCACAGTCTCAAGCACTTTCACCTGCAGCAGCACCTGCAGCAAGCGCAGCACCTGCAAAAGCAGAGGCACCAGCAGCAACGACCGCAGCACCTGCAGCAGCTCCGGAAGCAGATTATGTAGATGAAAAATTCTCTGCAATTCGTAAGGCAACTGCAAAAGCAATGGTTCGTTCGCTCAGCACAATGGCTCAGCTTACACACCAGCATTCATTTGATGCAAGCACAATTTTGAACCTCAGAAAACAGCTTAAGGCAAATGGTGAAGCAATGGGTATGCCAAACATCACAATCAATGATCTTGTTATGTTTGCAGTATCTCGTGTAATCCTTAACCATCCACAACTTAACGCTACAATGCCTGAGGAAAATATGATTCGTAAATACAACAATGTACACCTTGGTATGGCAGTTGATACACCAAAGGGACTTATGGTTCCAACAATCTTCAATGCCAACAAGTTGTCTCTTGCTGAACTTTCAATCGAAGCAAAACGTCTTGCTAAGATTTGTCAGGAAGGAAAAGCAACTCCGGATATGTTATCAGGAGCAAGCTTCACAGTTTCTAACGTAGGTTCACTTGGCGTAGAAGTATTTACACCTGTTGTTAACCCACCACAAGTTGGTATCCTTGGTGTATGTGGTACTACAACACGTATTAAAGAAGTTAACGGAGAAATCAAGACATATCCGGGAATGAATCTGTGTCTCTCTTATGACCACAGAGCATTAGACGGAACACCGGCTTCTAAGTTCATGAAAGAACTTTGCCAGGCACTTGAAAACTTCTCATTATTAATGATGAAATAAGGAGCGTAAAAGACAATGGTAAAATCAGATGTATTAGTACTCGGCGGTGGCCCGGGCGGATACCTTGCAGCAGAACGTGCTGCACAAGGTGGCAAAACAGTAACTCTGATTGAGAAACGTGCACTTGGCGGAACTTGCCTTAACGAAGGATGTATCCCATCAAAAGCACTTCTTAACTCAGGAAAACTTT
>JAFUQM010000005.1 GCA_017472325.1 Lachnospiraceae bacterium | reverse complement strand
TCTTATTTTGCTGTTTTGCATCTGCAATGTATCTTTGCTTTTATTTTTTGACATAGGTACTCGTCAGAAAAACGTAAGTATTTCTATGCACCTGGTTTTGATGGTTTTTATTGCAACCGTCTCGCAAAACTCATCTTACAGAAAATAGCAGCATATGTGCATGCAAGACGATAACCTATATTTGGCGTTTTCTAAATGAAGCATTCGACATCTTCGATTGTTCTGCCCTACACAAATGAGACTACGTCTCTGGGAGTTTCGGGCAGAACATGATGTCTCTGTGCTTCATTAAGAAAACGCACAAAACGGGTAAAAGTCTTGCGTGCACATATGTTGCTATTTTCTGTAAGATGAGTTTTGAGAGACGGTTGCAATAAAAACCATCAAAATCAGGTGCATAGAAATCCTTACGTTTTTCTGACGAGTACCTATATCAAAAAATAAAAGCAAAGATACATTGCAGATGCAAAACAGCAAAATAAGAAAGTAGTATCATGCATCATGAAGATGCTGATTATAGATAGCAGCCTCATTGGTGTTATTCTGCTATTTTTTTGTCGCTGTAGTAGATATGATTTACTAGCCAGTCAGTGATAAAAGCAAGGACTTCTTTGACGGTTTCTTCTGTGTTTTCATCATTTCTGTCAAGTGTCAAATCTGATATCTTTTCACGGAACTCATTATGAGCGGCAAGCTGAGAGAGAATGCCTTTGTAATTATGTTCCTTCATATATTGTTCTTCATTTTCAAAATGTGTGAAAGCATATGATTTTAGTTCGTCTAGAATATCGGAAAGCTGGTCATATTTATCAGGTATGAATTCATTTATGCTTAATTGATATGCTTCCTCAGCCAACTCAAACAACCGGCGATGTTCCGCGTCAATGGATTCGATGCCAGTTAAGTATTCATCTTTCATTTCGTACATTTGTGTGTTCCTCCTTAGTATAGATAGATTTGCCAGATAAGGCAACGTATGAAGTGTACCTTGGTGTTTTGGGTACTTGTTATATAGTATTGTACTATTGGCTGTGTGCTGTGTCAAATTACAGGTACAATTATGACTAGAGAATGAAAGCACTAGAGAATATAAAAGTTGAAAACAAAGGCTGTTTATGATAGTATAATATACTGTGTCAGCCTAGTTTTTATCAAATGCTGATAGGGAAAGTGGTATCATAAAAATCATGTTGAAATAAACGAAGGAGATATAAAGAGCTATGAAACTCGGCATAGTCGGTTTACCGAACGTAGGAAAAAGTACATTATTTAATTCATTGACAAAGGCAGGGGCAGAATCTGCAAACTATCCATTCTGTACCATTGACCCAAATGTGGGTGTTGTTACAGTACCAGATGAAAGATTAAAATTGCTTGGTGATATGTATCAGTCCAAGAAAGTAACCCCAGCGGTTATCGAATTTGTAGATATAGCTGGTCTTGTAAAAGGTGCTTCCAAAGGAGAAGGTCTTGGTAACCAGTTTTTAAGCAATATTAGAGAAGTAGATGCTGTAGTACATGTTGTAAGATGCTTTGAAGATACGAATGTGGTGCATGTTGATGGCTCTATTTCACCATTGAGAGATATCGAAACAATTAATTTAGAACTTGTATTTTCTGATATTGAGATTCTTGAGAGAAGAATTGCAAAAACGAGCAGAGGTGCAAGAAATGACAAAACACTTGCCAAAGAATTGGCACTGCTTGAGAGAATTAAGGCTCACTTAGAAGAAGGTAATCTGGCAAAAAGCTTTGAAACAGAGGATGAGGATGAGGCAGCATGGCTCCAGTCATACAATCTGTTAACATATAAACCAGTTATTTTTGCGGCGAATGTTGCAGAAGATGACCTTGCCAATGATGGCGCTGACAATGCGCATGTAGCAGCAGTCAGAGAATTTGCAGCCAAAGAGAATTGTGAAGTATTCGTTATCTGTGCGCAGATTGAACAGGAAATTTCAGAATTGGATGACGAAGAAAAAGCAATGTTTTTAGAGGATTTGGGATTACAGGAATCAGGTCTTGAGAAATTAATTAAGGCTAGTTATAGACTTCTCGGTTTAATCAGTTATTTGACAGCCGGAGAAGATGAGACAAGAGCATGGACAATTAAAGTGGGAACAAAAGCACCACAGGCAGCTGGTAAAATTCATACAGATTTTGAAAGAGGATTTATCAAAGCTGAGGTTGTAAATTATAAAGATCTTTTAGAGCATGGCTCTTTATCTGCAGCAAAAGAAAAAGGACTTGTAGGACTTGAAGGAAAAGATTATGTTGTAAAAGATGGTGATGTTATCTTATTCCGTTTCAATGTATAGTAGGACATGATAAAATTCATGCTTTTGCATACAATAGGTAGAAATAGAAAGGAACGGTATTATGCAGGAAATGATGGGCAGAATGGAGATTGCATTTCCAAACCTGGGTATATATCTTGAACATGTCCCAAAGTCATTTGAGATATTTGGTATTACGATAGCACTGTATGGTATGATTATTGCGGTTGGTGTGATGGCAGGTCTTTTTATGGTACTGCATACAGCAAAAGTGAATGGACAGAATCCTGAATTATGGTGGGATGTTTTTGTATGGGAAGTGTTGTTTTCTGTGCTGGGTGCCAGAATCTATTATGTTATTTTTAACTTTGATTTGTACCGCAATAATTTGTCTAAGATATTTAGCATTCGAGAAGGTGGGCTTGCGATTTATGGTGCAGTGATTGCTGCTTTGCTTACCCTGTTTCTCTTCTCGAAGAAAAGAAATGTATCTTTTTTTCAGATGGCAGACGTTGGTGTTACAGGATTGATTCTGGGACAGGCGATTGGTCGTTGGGGCAACTTTGCGAATCGTGAAGTGTTTGGTGGATATACAGATAACTTATTTGCTATGAGAATTCCAATTGATATGGTGAGATCGCAGGATATTACAGAAAGTCTTGCAGCACACATCCTAGAAGGCACAAATTATATTCAGGTGCATCCAACCTTCTTATATGAAAGTCTTTGGAATTTGGGGATTTTGGCTATTATGCTTCTTTATCAGAAACATAAAAAGTTTCATGGAGAGGTTTTGTTAATTTATATTGGAGGTTATGGACTGGGACGTGCATGGATTGAGCATATTCGTACAGATCGTCTTTTCATTCCGGGAACCACGCTGGCAGTATCAGAAGTACTTGCAATTATTTGTATTGTTGCTGCTGTTAGCATAGATATCATTGTAAGAGTGCAACTGAAGAAGAAAGCTGTGCAATCGATAGAACAAACAAAATAGTAATGATGAGAAAGCTTTCACAGAAAGGCTAGTCTATGGAAACATGAGTTGTAAATAGACATAGAAGTTCTGTGAAAGCTTTTTATTTTTGCAATAATCTCTTGTAGGCCTTCGGTACTACGCAATATTTAGTGTGGGATTTTTGCTCACCACAAGATACTGTTTTTCCAAAAATTTCTTTAAGAAAATCTTAAAAAAAGAACTCAATTTGCTTGCCAAATGCCAATTCTTCCTATAAAATGGTTTCAGAGTGGTGGAAAGTGGTGTGAAGTGTCACAAAGTGGTACGAAAATCATGTTTCCGTGGCAGACCATTTCAAAGTGGGTGATTGATATATGTTTATGGGCGAATACAATCATACAATTGATGCGAAAGGCAGGCTGATTATTCCTTCAAAGTTCCGAGAAGTTCTAGGAGATGAATTTGTGGTAACAAAGGGATTGGATGGGTGCCTGTTTGTGTATGACAACAAAGAATGGAATGTGTTCGAAGAAAAACTGAAATCACTGCCACTAACCAATAAAGATGCGAGACAGTTCGTCCGTTTCTTCCTCGCCGGCGCAGCCAGCGTGGAGGTGGACAAGCAGGGAAGAATTTTAGTGCCTTCCGTGCTTCGCGAATTTGCAGAACTGAGCAAAGATGTTGTTCTCATTGGCGTTGCAAGCAGAATTGAAATCTGGAGCAAAGAGAGATGGGAAGGCAGTATACCATATGAAGACATGGATGAAATTGCAGAGCATATGGCGGAATTAGGATTAGGAATATAAGGAGTCCACAATGGATTTTAACCATACGTCAGTTTTATTAAATGAGACAATCGAGAATTTGGAAGTAAAGCCAGGCGGAATTTATGTAGATGGCACACTTGGTGGCGGAGGACATGCATGGCATGTAGTAAGCAAATTAAACGATACTGGTAGATTTGTTGGTATCGACCAGGATGCGGCAGCAATTGAAGCTGCTGGCAATAGACTGTCAGAGTTTGCTGATAAGGTAACCATTGTCCGCAGTAACTACTGCAATATGCAAGAAGTACTGACAGAACTGGGCATAGAGAAAGTAGACGGTATCGTGCTTGATCTTGGCGTATCGTCTTATCAATTAGATACAATCGAAAGAGGTTTTTCTTACAAATATGATACAGACCTGGATATGAGAATGGATCAGAGACAGACTCTGACAGCAAAGGAAATTGTCAATGAATATCCAGAGATGGAGCTTTTTCGCATTATCAGGGACTATGGAGAAGATAAATTTGCTAAAAATATTGTAAAACATATCGTAAATGCGAGAAAAGAGAAGCCTATTACAACAACAGGAGAACTGAATGAGATTATCAAAGCGGCAATTCCAGCAAAAATGAGAGTAACGGGAGGACATCCTTCTAAGAAAACATTTCAGGCAATCCGAATTGAATGCAATAGAGAACTTGAGGTTTTGAAAGATTCTCTTGATATGATGATTGATTTATTAAATCCACAAGGAAGATTGTGTATCATCACATTTCATTCATTAGAAGACAGAATTGTAAAATCGGCATTTCGTAAAAATGAAAATCCATGCACATGTCCGCCAGGATTTCCAGTGTGTACCTGCGGTAATGTGTCAAAAGGCAAGGTAGTTACCAAAAAGCCAGTATTGCCAAGTGTCGAAGAAATGGAAGTAAATAAGCGTTCTAAAAGCGCAAAGTTAAGAGTATTTGAGAAAGGATAACGTGTCATGGCTAGAGCAAATAGCACAAACCGAAGACAAACTACATATAGAGACACAGGCAGACGCGGTAGTGCTTACGTTGGTGGAAGTACGGTACGGAAACTGGATATTCCAGCATCTATCGAAGAGGCACCAAGAAAGAAATTAAGCCATACAACAAGAAAAAATAGAGAAAAAGCACATTATATGAATTTTGCATATGTGATGTTTCTGACAAGCGCACTTGTTGCAGCTGGATTTATTTTAATTGGTTATATCCAATTACAGTCAGACATTACAAACAGTGTAAAGAATATTGCGAGATTGGAAAGCCAGTTGAACAATTTGAGAGCAGATAATGACGAACAGTTAAGTCGCATTGAAAGCAGCATTGATTTGGAAGAAGTAAAAAGAATTGCAATCAATGAGCTTGGTATGCGGTATGCGGATGAAGGTCAGATTATTTTATATTCAGGAGAGGGAAGCGATTATGTAAGACAAGTCGCAGAACTTCCCACAAAGTAAGCAGGTGTTTTTTTGAAAAAAAGGAAGACAAAAAAAGAACGATATATTCCGAATAAATTTACAGCAGCAATGCAGAAGAAGCTGGTAGTACTATTTCTTATAGTATTACTGGCTTTCATAGGATTAAGCGCAAGACTGATTTGGATTAATAAAGAGAGTGGAGAAAAGTACAAAAAGCAAGTTCTTTCCCAGCAACGATATGACAGTACGACCATTCCATATAAGCGTGGTGATATTGTAGATGCAAAAGGAACGAAACTTGCTGTAAGTGAGAAAGTGTACAATGTGATTTTGGATACAGATCAGATGCTATCTTCAGAAGATAATGTAAATCCAACGATTCGTGCGCTTGTTTCTTGTTTTGGTGTAGAGGAAGGGAAAATCCGTTCTTATATTGCGGAAAATCCAAATTCCAAATATTATATTTTGGCAAAACAGTTGACACATGATGAAATTAGTGAATTTCTAGCATTGCAGGAGGATACTGAGAATAACCCGAATATCAAGGGCGTATGGTTTGAAGAAGAGTATCGCAGAACATATCCCAATGGTTCACTCGCAAGTGATGTCATTGGATTTACAGGGAAAAATAATGCAGGTACGTATGGGTTGGAGCAATATTATAATGATATATTAAATGGCGTAAATGGCAGAACGTATGGATATCTGAACGAAAATTCTGACTTAGAGCGTACAACAAAGGCTGCAGTAGATGGTAATACGATTGTATCGACGTTAGATGCTAATATTCAAAGTATTGCAGAACGATGTATCAAAGAATTTAATGAAGAATATAAAGATGCGGTCAGACCGGGCTATGGCAGTAAGAGTACGGGCTGTATTATTATGAATCCAAACAATGGTGAAGTTTTGGCAATGGTAAATTTTCCAAACTATGATTTGAACAATCCTATGGATACGACAAAGCTGGTTGGTTTGAATTACGTTGCGGAAAATGGAACGATTAGTGATGATGTGATTACAGAAGAGTCATTGGAGACGATGACAGATGAAGAGATTAGTTCAAACTTAAATGCGTTATGGAAAAATTTGTGCATTTCCAATACCTATGAAGCAGGTTCTGTTTCAAAGCCGTTTACAACAGCAGCAGGATTGGAAAGTGGGAAATTAACAGGCAATGAAACCTACGACTGTCAGGGGTATCTTGAAGTAGGAGATTATAAAATCCGTTGTCATACAAGAGCAGGTGATGGAGTATTGACGTTGGCAGAAGCAATTGAGCGTTCCTGCAACGTTGCATTGATGTATGAAGGTATGGCAATTGGAAAAGATATTTTCTTAGAATTTCAGCATAACTTTAATTTTGGTTTAAAGACCAATATTGACCTGGCAGGTGAATCCAGAACAGCATCACTTGTGCATACAGAAGAAACAATGGGACCGACAGAGCTTGCTACCTGTACATTTGGACAGGGATTTAACGTAACAATGATTCAGATGGCGGCAGCATTCTCATCCCTTATCAATGGTGGTTATTATTATGAACCGCATGTGGTAAGTAAGATTATCAATTCGGATGGTGCTACTGTAAAAACAATTGAGCCAAGAGTATTAAAACAGACCATATCCAATACAACATCAGAGAAAATTGTGGAATATTGTAATACAGTTGTAACAGGTGAATTTGGTACTGGTAAAAAAGCAAAACCAGCAGGATACACAGTGGGTGGTAAAACAGGAACTGCAGAAAAGTTACCGCGTGGTAATCAGAAATATGTTGTATCCTTTATGGGATACGCGCCGGCAGAAGACCCACAGGTGCTGATTTATATTGTTATTGACGAACCTAATATGGTAATGCAGGATTTGGGTACTGCATACGCAGCAACACTTGCCAAAGATATTCTGACAGAAGTGCTTCCATATATGAATATTTTTATGACAGAAGAACTGACAGAAGAGCAAAGAGCAGAGTTAGAGGCACGTCAGATTAAAATTGCAGAGGCATTAAATGCAGGTCATGAACCAGTAGCTGATAATGAAGAAGATGGTGAAATGCAAGGTGCTGATGGTGAAGAGGTGACTTCAAAAGAAGGAGAAGAAACTCCAGAAGAAGGAACTCTAGAAGAAGGAACTGCGCCAAGTGAATCAGAGAATACAGAAGAAGAGGAACAGGAAATTCATCCGCCGGTAGGGGTATATGATCCGGAAACGGGATATGCCATTGATCCAGAAACTGGAGAATATTATGATCCAGTTACGGGAGAACATCTGACGGGAAGTCCGTCCTTTATGGAATAGTAGCATAACCTCATAAAAAGGGTAATAAATTGTAGTAATACCTTTTTTATGAGGTTTTTCTATTGAAAAATAAAACATATAACCGTAAGAAAATCGTTGTCACCTGTGTAATATGTATTACTTTGCTCATTGGATTATGTGGAAGACTTGCATATATTATGCTGTATCAGTCAGAATATTACACAGCACGTGCCAAAGAACTGCATGAAAGAGAACGTAGTATCAAAGCTGCCAGGGGGCGTATTCTGGATGCCAATGGAACTGTGCTTGCAGATAACAAAACTGTCTGTACAATTTCGGTAATTCATAGTCAGGTGACGCAACCAGAGATTGTGATATCCAATCTATCAAAGATACTTGGGTTAAGTGAAGAATATGTCCGAAAACGGGTGGAAAAGGTATCGTCTATTGAACGAATTAAAAGCAATGTAGAAAAAGAAACTGGTGATGCCATTCGTAAACTGAATCTGGCAGGTGTGAAGGTGGATGAGGATTATAAACGATATTACCCATATGCATCACTTGCATCTAAGGTGCTTGGATTTACGGGTGGTGATAATCAGGGGATTATTGGACTGGAAGTTATCTATGAGGAAGAACTGGCGGGAGAAGAAGGTACGATATTTACAGTCACGGATGCCAAAGGAATTGAAGTCGAGGAAGCAGGAGAAGAGCGTGTGGAGCCAGTCAGTGGGCATGATTTACACATTAGTCTGGATGTAAATATCCAACAATATGCAACACAGCTTGCAATGCAGGCAATGGAGACAAAACAGGCGGAAAGTGTGTCGATTATCGTTATGAATCCACAGGATGGAGAGATTTTGGCAATGGTCAATGTGCCAGAATTTGATTTGAATCATCCATTTGAATTGCCGGATACACTTGATACTACAACATTAAGTGAAAAAGAGAAGCAGGATGCTTTGAATCAGATATGGCGCAATGGTTGTATCAATGATACATACGAGCCAGGGTCCACATTTAAAATCATTACTGCAGCGGCAGGTCTGGAAGAAGGGGTTGTAACAACAGAAGACAATTTTAGCTGTCCAGGTTATACTATAGTGGAAGATAGAAAAATACGATGTCATAAAATTGCAGGACATGGAGCTGAAACATTTGTGGAAGCAATAGAAAATTCCTGTAAACAGGAGTTTATGAAAATGTTATAATGTAGATATCAGAAGAACAAAAGAAAGAGAGGGGATTCTATGGGGAAATATGTAATGGCATTAGATGCAGGAACCACAAGTAACAGATGTATTCTTTTTAATGAACAGGGAGAAATGTGCAGTATCGCACAGAAGGAGTTTACACAATTTTTTCCAAAACCTGGCTGGGTGGGGCATGATGCGGAGGAAATCTGGTCTACACAGTTAGAGGTAGCCAAGGAGGCAATGGCAAATATTGGAGCTACACCAGCAGAGATAGCAGCAATCGGTATTACCAATCAGCGCGAAACAACGATTGTATGGGATAAGGAAACAGGAAGACCGATTTCACAGGCAATCGTTTGGCAGTGCCGCAGAACATCAGAATATGCAGACTATTTAAAGGAAAAGGGATTGACAGAAAAGTTTCGTCAAAAGACAGGGCTTGTGATAGATGCTTATTTCTCAGCAACTAAGGTAAGATGGATTTTAGAAAATGTGGAAGGCGCAAGAGAAAAAGCAGAGAATGGTAAATTGCTATTTGGTACGGTGGAAACATGGTTAATCTGGAAGCTGACAAAAGGAGCTGTTCATGTTACCGATTATTCCAATGCATCGAGAACTATGATGTTTAATATTAATACATTGGAATGGGATGAAGAGATTTTGGAAGAACTTGCAATTCCAAAGTGTATGCTTCCAGAAGTAAAACCATCAAGCTGCATTTACGGGAATGCCAATCCAGAGTTTTTTGGAGCGCCAATTCCAATTGCTGGTGCTGCAGGAGACCAACAGGCAGCTTTGTTTGGACAGACCTGTTTTAAAGCAGGGGAAGCTAAAAATACATATGGGACAGGCTGTTTTCTGCTTATGAACACAGGAGAGAAGCCGGTATTTTCTAAAAATGGTCTTGTTACGACAATTGCATGGGGCTTGGATGGCAAGGTTGAATATGCGCTTGAAGGTTCTATTTTTGTTGCTGGTGCAGCAATCCAATGGCTCCGTGATGAGATGAAATTTATAGATAGTGCGTCGGATTCTGAATATATGGCAAAGAAGGTAAAAGATACCAATGGCTGTTATGTTGTACCAGCATTTACAGGACTAGGAGCACCGCATTGGGATCAGTATGCAAGGGGTACGATTGTAGGTATTACCAGAGGAGTGAATAAATATCATATTATTCGTGCGACATTAGAATCACTAGCATATCAGGTAAATGATGTATTACAGGCAATGCGGGGGGATTCGGGAATTGAACTTGAAGCATTGAAAGTAGATGGTGGTGCATGTGGGAATAACTTATTGATGCAAATGCAGGCAGATATTAGTAATGCCCCTGTAAACAGACCGTTATGTGTAGAAACAACAGCAATGGGAGCAGCATATCTTGCAGGACTTGCTGTCGGATATTGGAAAAGTAAAGAAGATGTGATTCAGAATTCTGGAGTTGACCGCGTCTTTACGCCTGAAATCTCAGAGGATGAGAGGATTGCCAAAGTGAATGGCTGGAATAGGGCTGTAAAATATGCCTATGGTTGGGCAAAAGAGGAGTAATGGGTGGTCTGGTAAGGAAAGTTAGCAATATAAAGTAAAGGGAATGGTGAAAAAATGTATGATGTAGTAATTATCGGCGCAGGGGTTTCTGGATGTGCATCGGCAAGAGAACTTTCACGTTTTGATTTAAATATATGTGTTGTGGAGATGGAGGAAGACGTTTGCTGTGGAACTTCAAAAGCCAACAGTGCTATTGTACATGCTGGATTTGATGCAAAGCCGGGAAGTCTCAAGGCAAAACTCAACGTAGAAGGAAGCAAGATGATGGAAAAACTGTCTCGGGAACTCGATTTTCATTATAAGAAGAATGGCTCTTTGGTTGTTTGTATCAATGAGAGTGAACGTGATAATCTGAACAAACTTTATGAGCGTGGCATACAAAACGGAGTGAAAGATTTGCGAATCATCGAACGGGACGAGTTAATAGCGTTGGAACCTAATATTTCTGATCATGCAGTTGCAGCTTTGTATGCTCCGACAGGTGCTATTGTATGTCCGTTTGGCATGAATATTGCATTTGCTGAGAATGCAGCTGCAAATGGTGTGGAATTTCGTTTTGATACTAAGGTAATAGGAGTTGAGAAAAAAGAGAATAGATGGGTAGTGCAGACAAATCAGGGAGAAATTGAGACAAAGTATGTTGTAAATGCAGCAGGTGTATATGCGGACGTATTTCACAATATGGTAAGTGCGAAGAAGATTCATATTACACCAAGAAGAGGAGATTACTGTTTGCTTGATCGTTCTGTGGAAGGTTTTGTAACACATACAATCTTTCAGCTTCCAGGGCAATTTGGGAAAGGCGTATTGGTAACGCCGACGGTGCATGGGAATACACTGATTGGACCAACAGCAGTTGACATTGAAGATAAAGAAGGAACGAATACAACGCAACAAGGAATAGATGAATTAACTGAAAAAGCTGGCAATACAGTTAAAAATTTGCCAATGCGTCAGGTGATTACTTCTTTTGCAGGTCTTAGAGCGCATGAGGATAGCGGTGAATTTATTATTGAAGAATTAGAGGATGCAAAGGGCTTTATTGATTGTGCGGGCATTGCTTCACCGGGACTTTCCAGTGCGCCGGCAATTGGTAAGATGGTTGCAAGTATCATTCGGGATTTAACGGATGCGAAAGAGCGGGATAATTTTATTACTACTAGAAAAGGTATCTTAGATCCTAAGGTATTAAGCAAAGAAGAATATGCAGCACTTATTCAGGAAAAACCAGAATATGGTAATATTATTTGTCGATGCGAGATGATTACAGAGGGTGAGATAATGGATGCCATTCATAGACCTTTGGGAGCAAAATCGTTAGATGGTGTGAAACGCAGAACAAGAGCCGGAATGGGACGTTGTCAGGCAGGTTTTTGTTCCCCTAAGACAATGGAGATTCTGGCACGCGAACGAGGTGTGGACCCATCCGAAATAACGAAATCAGGTGGAGAATCCAAGCTGATTGTTGGTGTGAATAAAGACAGATTATAGTGGGAGGAAGGAATATGTTAAATTACGACATTGTAATCGTTGGTGGTGGTCCGGCAGGCTTGGCAGCAGCAGTATCGGCGAAGAGAAATGGTGCTGAAAGCATATTGGTATTAGAACGAGATAAAGAATTGGGTGGTATTTTAAATCAATGTATACATAATGGTTTTGGACTTCATACCTTTAAAGAGGAGTTAACTGGACCTGAGTATGCGCAAAGATTTATAGACCAGCTTTTGGAAGAAAATATTGCATACAAATTAAATACGATGGTTCTGGATATATCCCAAGATAAAGTAGTAACAGCCATGAACCGCCAAGAAGGAATTTTGGAGATTCAGGCAAAGGCAATTGTTCTTGCAATGGGGTGTAGAGAACGTTCCAGAGGTGCGCTGAATATTCCAGGATATCGACCAGCAGGGGTTTATTCTGCAGGAACTGCACAGCGTCTTGTGAATATGGAAGGATATCTGCCTGGAAGAGAAGTTGTCATCTTAGGTTCTGGGGATATTGGTCTTATTATGGCAAGAAGAATGACCTTAGAAGGAGCCAAAGTAAAAGTAGTTGCAGAGTTACTTCCGTATTCAGGTGGATTAAAACGAAATATTGTACAGTGTCTTGACGATTTTGGAATTCCTTTGAAGTTAAGTCATACGGTTGTTGATATCAAAGGAAAAGAGCGTGTAGAAGGAATTGTACTGGCAAAAGTGGATGAAAATAAAAAGCCAATCCCAGGAACAGAAGAGTTTTATTCCTGTGATACCTTGCTTTTATCTTGTGGTTTGATACCAGAGAATGAATTGTCGAGAGAACTGGGCGTTGAGATGAGTCCTGTTACATCTGGTCCACTTGTAAACGAGTCATTAGAAACGAATGTGGAAGGGGTATTTGCATGTGGTAACGTGTTGCATGTACATGACCTGGTAGATTTTGTTTCACAGGAAGCACAGGCAGCCGGCAAAAATGCAGCAGAGTATGTGATGTATGGTAAAAAAGAAGGTGGGCAGGACATTCCGATTGTTACTACACAGGGAGTGCGCTATACTGTCCCTAAGACAATGAATCTGCAAAGGATGGAGGAAAAGCATGTCATCCGCTTCCGCGTAGGAGATGTATATAAGAACTGTTATGTATCTGTATATCTGAATGATGAGAGAATTATCCATAGAAGACGTCCTGTTGTCGCACCCGGAGAAATGGAGCAGGTGGAATTAAAGAAAGAACAGCTTATGGCATATCCTGCTCTGCAAGAGATAACGGTGAAAATTGAGGAGGAGTAAGACATGGAAAGAAGAAAATTGACTTGTATTGGTTGTCCTATGGGCTGTGCGCTTACTGTGGAACTAGAAGGAGCAGAGGTTATCAGTGTAGTTGGTAATACTTGTAAACGCGGTGAAGTCTATGCGCGGAAAGAAGTGACTAATCCAACCAGAATTGTGACAACTTCTGTGAAGGTAGAAGGAGGCACCCAGGCAGCAGTATCGGTGAAAACAAGAGAAGATATTCCAAAAGAAAAAATCTTTGACTGTGTAATGGCACTAAAAGATGTTTCGGTGCAGGCTCCTGTTGCAATTGGAGATGTGATTCTTGCAGATGTGGCAGGAACCGGTGTTGATATCATTGCAACGAAAAATGTAATGGCAGTATAGCCAGTATGCAGTAAGATATATGATTATGTAAGATGAAAATAGTATCCATACAGTTTGGAACATCAGGCTGTGTGGATATTTTTTTGGATTCAATAATATATTTAACAAAAGCAATTGAGGTAATGGACTTGACAATAAAGAATGATGAACAGAGGAATGTATTAAAAAGACAGTTGTTTTTGTACGCTATTGAAATACTTGCTAAGCAAGGTTTGTTATATGAGGAAGAAATAAATCATCTGAAAGTTGTCATAAACAATCAACATAAGTAACAAAGTAAGGAGCGTGGCATGAAAAGAGCTGTAATCTATAATCGATGCTCTACAGAAGAAGAGACGCAGATGAATGCTCTGGCAGTTCAAGCAGCAGAAAGCAGAGAAATTGTGATAAACAATGGCTGGCAGGTGATAGACCAATATATAGAATCGGAATCTGGAACGACGATACATAAACGGAGTGAGTATCAGAGGCTTCTTGAAGATATGGAAACAGATAAATTTGATATTGTTGTGATCAAGTCTATTGACAGACTTATGCGGTCTGCGAGGGACTGGTATATTTTTATAGATAGACTAACCCAAAATCAGAAACAGCTCTATATTTATATAGACCACAAATTTTACACACCAGAGGATAGTCTTCTGACAGGAATTAAGGCAATTCTCGCTGAAGATTTTAGCAGAGAACTTTCTAAGAAGATAAAAAATGCACATAAAAGAAGGCAGGAAAAAAAATCTGGATTCAATATAACAGTTCCTATATTTGGCTGGAATAAGATAAGTAAGGATGTATATGAAATCAATGAGGAAGAGGCAGAGGCATACAGACTTGCATTTGCATTGGCAAAGGAAGGAAAAGGATTTTATACAATTGCCAATATCATGTATCAAAATGGAATACGGGGAAAAAATGGAAAACGGATTTCGGATGTGCAGTGGAGAAAGATGCTATATTCACCAAAAGCGCATGGTACAGTTGTGTTACATACAAGCGAGTACAATTTTGAGACAAAAAAGAAAATCCAATTACCGGAAAGGGAGTGGATTTATATAGAAAATGCCCTGCCACCTATTATAAACTTGGAATATCATCAGGAAGTGCTAAGCGCAATTGCTGCCAGAAAGCGTGGAAGAGTTTGGGGGACGACTGGGAATAAAAAGGATGTTGGATTATATGATTTTTCAGGCAAGATTTACTGTGCAGAGTGTGGAGCAGTGTATTATCGAACTGCATTTGTCTCAGGAGATAGCAGATTGGTAGAGTGGAAATGTGCAACGGCATTGAAGCATGGGAGAAAAACGGAAAAAAATCCGTATGGATGCAGTAATTGTAATGTCATAGAAGATACTGTTTGGGAAATTTTGGAGAATACTTGTAAGAAGCAATATAAAGAACTATTTGGATATGAGGAGGATATGGTAGAGGAATTTCTTGTACTTCTAGGTGAGGTAATAAAGGATAATTCTATGGAACATGAGTTAGTGAAGTATGAAAAGGAACTAGAAAAACTGAAGAAGAATAAACGCGTTTTGTTTTCTAAACTGATGGATGAAGTGATAGAAGATAGTGATTTTAAAGCGGCAAATCGAGAACTTTCAGAACGCATACATGAAATACAGGATAAAATAAGTAACGAAAAAGTGCAGATTGGTCAAAATATAGATTATGAAACGCGTATGATGAAGATTCGGGAAGCATTGCAAAGCGGATTGATAGACAAAGCAAAGACCAAAGAGCTAATGACTAGAATAGAGAAAATAATCGTTCATCCAGATAACACATTAGAACTCATTTTTGACAAATTCAAAATGTGCAGTCTGCTTCATATGTATCATTCAGACCTTTCGGATAATAAAATAAATCATCAGATTTCTCCTATATTGGTGAAGTACACGCATAGAAATAATTCTACTAAAAAGAGAGAATATATAAATGAAAAAATTTTGGAGTTATTTCAAGAAAATTCAGAACTTATGCTCAAGGAAATTCCCGATTTACTAGGTACAAGTGTATCCTATATCAACACGTCTGTAAAACAATTAAAAGCAAAAGGAATGCTTCGATATGTGAGGAATGGCAATACACATACAGGGAAATGGATTGTAAATAAAAGAAAATGAGGTTGACGACGCAATATGCTTGTGGTATGTTTAACGGAAATGAAATATATACAAATGAAAGAAAATGAGGTTACAAAGGACAAAATGAGAAGAGTTAAAAATGTTTTACTTATGGTTTTATGTGTAACTATGCTATTGGGGAATTCTATATGTGTAGAAGCAGCTGTGAATTCTGTAAAGTTATCCAAATTAACATTTGATGCAGAATATTATTATAATACATATAGTGATCTGCAGATGGCAGTTGGATATGATGAGGTAGCGTTGTATCAACATTATTTACAGTATGGACTTAAAGAAGGTCGTTCTGGAAGTGCAGAATTTAATTGTGAAATGTATATGCAAAATTATCCAGAGATGTCTCCTATATTGGGAGAAGACTATATTGCTTATTGTCTACACTATGAACAATATGGTAAAAATGAAGGAAGAAATGCCAGTGGAACTATTGCAAGTGTAGAAGCGGAAGTGAAAGTGCCTGTAGGTACAAGTGGTAATGTGTTAGGAACATATACGACCTATTATGATGCAACAGTACCACGCGCAATTAATATTGCAGTGGCATCATCCAGAATCAATGGAGTTATCTTACAGCCGGGACAGGAATTTTCATTTAGTCAGACTGTTCTGCCAAGGAATCCAGAGAATGGATATGTGGCAGCACCAGTTCTTTCAGCTGGACAATATAGTATGGGGTATGGCGGAGGAATCTGCCAGGTATCTTCTACTTTGTATGCGGCTATGCTGCAGGCAGGAATGCCAGCGAAGGAACGATATCCACATTCTTTAGCTGTTTCTTATATACCAGTAGGTATGGATGCAACCATTTCACATCCAGTGAAAGATTTAAAGTTTGTAAATCTTTTAGGAAGTCCACTTCAGATTGTGACAACAAATGAAGGTGGAGCATTAACGGTTTCTCTTACATTAGTGCCATAGAAATAGAAGGATTCAGATGCTTTGAAAATGAGGAATGATTCATATTCCACATTTTCAAGGCGTTTTTATTTTAGAACCATTTTTATTTGTGTGCATGCTTTTTGTGTAAATAAAGACATGATTGAAAGCATAAATGCGAAAGGCATTGAATAATAATAAATATGTAGTAAGCAATCATAGAATCCCTCTTTTTGAGATTTCAAGAAGCAAATTAACGAATTTTTCATGAACACCTGTAATCCAGTATTTGTAAGTGTGGGATTACGGCTTGGGGTAGATGATTATTATAAATATTTTAAGCAATTTGGTCTATTGGAAAAGACAAACGTTGACCTACCTGGAGAAGCTGGCACTATTATGCACAACAAAGACAATATGGGACTTGTAGAATTGGCAACGGTGTCTTTTGGGCAGTCCTTTCAAATTACACCAATTCAGTTGGCAACAACTGCATCCTCCATTGTCAATGGCGGTACGAGAGTGACACCTCATTTTGGTGTAAAGATTACAGACACAGAGGGAAAAGTTGTAAAAGAACTGGAATATGAGACGACAGAGCATATTGTATCAGAAGAAACCTCAGAAACAATGCGTTATCTGTTAGAACAGGTTGTAGCAAATGGTTCTGGCAACAAAGGATATGTAGAAGGGTATCGTGTTGGTGGAAAAACAGCAACAAGTCAGACGTTACCAAGAGGGAGTGGGCGTTACATTGCCTCATTTTTAGGATTTGCTCCAGCGGATCATCCGCAGGTATTAGCAGTGGCAATTGTGAATAATCCCCAAGGTGTTTATTATGGGGGTCAGGTGGCTGCACCGATTGTAAGACAACTTTTTGAAAATATTCTTCCTTATTTGGAAAGAATGGATTATAATTAACTTTAGATGTTTTTTATTAAAGTACGGAAAGGAATGTAGTGTATATGAATTATTATATTATTATCATACCTGTAGTGATTGCGTTTGCAGTAAGTGCATGTTTGGGACCGGTAGTAATACCGTTTCTTAGAAGACTAAAAGTAGGTCAGACAGTACGTGATGAAGGACCACAGTCTCATTTGAAGAAAACCGGCACACCGACAATGGGCGGTATCCTGATATTGACTGCTGTTGTTGTGGCATCATTATTTTTTGTAAAAGATTATCCAAGAATTCTTCCCGTATTGTTTTTGATGTTAGGCTTTGGTCTGATAGGATTTTTGGATGACTATATTAAAGTTGTTTTAAAACGTTCTATGGGACTGAGAGCATGGCAGAAGATGTTAGGACAGATTATTGTTACAGGCATATTTGCATATTATATTACAGTGCATGAGCAAATTAGTCTGGCGATGAAAATACCATTCTTTTCAGGAAAATATTTAGATTTTGGTGCATTTAATATACCTATTCTATTTTTTATCGTTATTGCAACAGTGAATGGGGCGAATTTTACAGACGGTTTGGACGGACTTGCAAGTAGTGTAACGGTGATTATTGCAACATTCTTTACTGTAGTAGCAATTGGTGTTGGCAGTGGGCTTGAGCCAATTACCTGTGCGGTTGTAGGTGCGTTGCTAGGATTTTTATTATTTAATGTACATCCTGCCAAAGTATTTATGGGAGATACGGGGTCACTAGCATTAGGTGGATTTGTTGCAGCAACAGCATATGTGCTGCAGCTTCCGTTGTTTATTCCGATTGTTGCATTTATTTATTTGATTGAAGTTGTTTCTGTGATTATCCAGGTTGGTTATTTTAAAATTTCAGGCGGTAAACGTATTTTTAAAATGGCGCCAATTCATCATCATTTTGAATTATGTGGATGGTCAGAAAAGAAGGTTGTGGCAGTTTTTGCTATTGTGACAGCACTGTTATGTCTGGTAGGAATTGCAGCATTGTAAGGAATACAGGAAAGAATAGAACAAGATTAGAAAAGAACAAGGGAGTTATCTGCTATGGATTTGAAAGGGAAAAAAATCCTGATTGTAGGAACAGGGATTAGCGGAATTGGAGCCGCAACACTTTTATATAAAGCGGGCGCATGTCCGATTTTATTTGATGAGAATGATACAGTATCAATAGAAGATATTCGGAAGAAGCTGGCAGAAGGTGTGCACTGTGACATTATCACAAAAACATTACCGGATGAAGTACTGGCTGAACTTGCGCTTGTTGTATTAAGTCCAGGAGTACCGACAGATACACCATTTGTAGAACGCTTCCGGGATGCTGGCATAACAATATGGGGAGAAGTGGAACTTGGCTATGCTTTTTCCAAAGGTAAAGTTGTAGCAATTACAGGAACAAATGGAAAAACAACGACAACAGCTCTGACGGGTAAAATTATGCAGGATTATTATCAGAGCGTATTTGTTGTAGGCAATATTGGAAACCCATATACACTAGAGGCATTGGATACGGTAGATGATACAGTCACAGTTGCCGAAATCAGTAGTTTCCAGTTAGAGACAACGGAATATTTTAAACCGGTGGTTTCTGCGATACTAAATATTACACCAGATCATTTAAACAGACATCATACAATGGAAAATTATGTTGCGGTAAAAGAATCTATTACCAAAAACCAGACCAAAGCAGAATTTTGTGTATTAAATTACGAAGATGAGTATACAAGAGCATTTGGGCAGGAAAGATGTCCGGCCTTTGTTATTTTCTTTTCTTCTAAGAGAAAATTGGAACATGGTTATTATTTGGAAGACGAAGATATCTGGTATGCAGAAGACGGTAAGGCGATTAGATTAATGAATATCCATGAGATGAAACTGCTTGGAACACATAATGTAGAAAATGTAATGGCGGCCATTGCCATGACGGCAGCTTTTGGTGTGCCGATGGAGAGTATTTTACAGTCTGTTAGAGCGTTTCGTGCAGTAGAACACCGAATTGAGTATGTAGCAACAAAAAAGGGCGTAGATTATTATAATGATTCTAAGGGTACAAATCCAGATGCGGCAATCAAAGGTATTCAGGCAATGAATAAGCCAACGATACTAATCGGTGGTGGTTATGATAAACAGAGTGAATATGATGAGTGGATTGAAGCGTTTGATAGCAAAGTAAAATGGCTTGTATTATTAGGTCAGACCAAAGAAAAAATCGCAGCATGTGCAAGAGCGCATGGCTTTACGAATATTCTGATGGCAGATAGCTTAGAAGAAGTGATGAAGCTGTGTGAAGAAAAAGCAGAACCAGGCGATGCAGTACTTTTATCACCTGCATGTGCAAGCTGGGGAATGTTCCCTAACTATGAAGTTAGAGGGAATATGTTTAAAGATTTAGTAAATCAGATTGAGGAGTGAGTGTGTGGCAGTAAGAAACAGCCGGAGAAATAGGAAAAGTGAATATTTTTTTGATTATACACTATTGTTTGTTGTATTGTTTCTGTTGGGATTTGGATTGATTATGATATATTCGGCAAGTTCTTATGAGGCAAGCGATAAACTGGGAGATGCGGCTTATTATCTGAAGAAACAGGCAACGTCTTCCTTGTTAGGACTCGTGGCAATGTTTGTTGTTTCCAGAATTCCATATCATTTCTGGGAACGTTTTGCAACACTAGGATACATAGTTTCAGCAATTTTGATTATACTTGTTTTAACTCCGCTTGGTATGGAGTTAAATGGTGCCAGAAGATGGTTGAATGTTGGTGTGTCTGTACAGCCAGCAGAGATTGCGAAGTTAGGCATGATTTTATTTCTTGCGAGTCTTGTCTGTAAGATGGGCAAGTCGATTCGTTTGACGAAGGGATTTCTTGTAGTACTTTGTGTACCAGTACCTATTTGTCTGATGGTGTGGAAGATTACAGAAAACTTAAGCTCTGCTATTATTATTTTCGGTATTGCATTCCTCATGCTGTTTGTGGCAAGTCCGGATTATAGGAAGTTTATTGTGATTGCATTGATTGCGGTTACGGGTGCAGCGCTCATTGTATATATCATTGCCAATCAGGATCCGGGCAATGCCGTCGGTGGTTTCCGTGGAGCACGTATTCTGGCATGGCTAGACCCGGAATCTGATCCAAGTGATAAAGGTTTCCAGACATTACAGGCACTATATGCCATAGGTTCAGGTGGCATTTTTGGCAAAGGACTTGGGCAGAGTATGCAGAAGCTGGGATTTTTGCCAGAGCAGCAGAACGATATGATTTTCTCCATTATTTGTGAGGAATTAGGATTATTTGGAGCAATTGCTATTTTGCTGATGTTCATGCTTTTAATTTGGCGTTTTATGATTATTGCAAACAATGCACCAGATTTGTTTGGCGCGTTACTTGTTGTTGGTGTTATGGGACACTTTGCGATTCAGGTAATTCTGAATGTAGCCGTTGTGACAAATACGATTCCAAATACAGGTATTTCTCTGCCGTTTATTAGTTATGGTGGAACATCGGTATTGTTCCTATTGATTGAAGTCGGGCTTGTACTAAGTGTGGCAAGGGGAATTCAATTAAAAGATTTATAAGAAGTACAAGATACGTGATATCAGAAAACCGCATAAGATAGAATAGGTCAGTTTTTATCCGAAAATAATCTTAAAATATGAGAAGGTGGAAAATGGACTCAATTCATATCTTCGGCGGAGAGAGACTATGCGGACAGACGAATATTCAAGGTTCTAAAAATGCAGCACTCCCGATTTTGGCAGCCACGTTGTTGGTGCCGGGTATTAGTGTGATTGAAAATTGCCCAGACATTGCGGATGTAGCTTCTATGATAAAACTTTTGCAAAGTGTAGGCTGTCTGGTTATGCGGGAAGAACATACGGTAATCGTGGATGCCTCCTGTATCAAAGAAAACAGACTGCCGGCAGAGCATGTGACAAAGATGCGTTCCTCTATTATGCTGATGGGAGCAATGTTAGGACGTACCAAGGAAATTGTGATTGATTATCCGGGTGGATGTGTGATAGGAGAACGTCCTATCGATATGCATCTAGAGGCGCTTGCGCATATGGGAATTCTATTTGAAAAAGAGGAGCATAAATTGCGGGCGCATGCAGATAGAATCAAAGGTACTGTGCTTAGTCTGCCGTTTGCAAGTGTTGGTGCAACTGAAAATGTAATTCTCGCAGCTGTGTTAGCAGAAGGGGATACTATACTTTATAATGCAGCAAAAGAACCTGAGATTATAGCGTTGTGTGAATTTCTAAAAAGTGCTGGTGCCAAGATTATGGGCATTGGTACGGATACACTGCATATTATCGGTGTTTGTCGCTTGCACGAGGGATACTGTGTTGTCCCTTCAGATAGAATTGTAGCAGGGACCTATATGTTTGCCTGTGCTGGATGCGGAGGCAATATTGAACTTGATAATGTTAGAACAGACCAGCTGCATGCGGTGTATGATTGTCTTACACAGGTAGGAGCTGTGATAGAATATAGTGATAATACTATTTTTATGAAGATGCAGGAGAGACCAAAGCCAGTTCCTTATGTACGGACTGCGGTATACCCAGGATTTCCGACAGATTTACAGTCTCCTTTTATGACGGTGTTAGCTGTTGCAGATGGAACGAGTGTGATTGAGGAAGCCATTTTTGAAAACCGTTTTCGAATTGTAAAAGAGCTTGTGGCTATGGGTGCTGATATACAGGCAAAGGGGCAATACGCTTACATTTGCGGAAAAGTATGTTTATATGGAAGACATGTGGTAGCAGAGGAACTACGTGGAGGCGCGGCGCTTGTGTTAGCAGGTTTGATAGCGCAGGGAGTGACTGTAGTTGGTAATAGAAAGTTTATTGACAGAGGATATGAGGATATCTGTCAGGATTTGAAAAATCTAGGTGCGAGAATCAGCGTCAGATAATAAAAGTTTGGAGATAAAGTTTCTATATATAATAAGAAGAAACTGACTTCAAAATAAAGTTCAGGTAAGATATAACATGGCAGGAAAACAGTTAAATTATAGTAACAATAGAAAAAGAACGAAGAAAGTAAAAAAAATACCAGTAAACCGTAAAAAATACAATGCAAGATATCATGCAAAATCCCAGCCTAAGAAGTATGCAAGAAAACGTAGCCTGCGGACAATGTATGATGAACGACCAATACAGCGTATATCCCCCAAGATGTTTATGCGACTGGGCGTCGCGGCTGCTATTGTAATCTGTTTACTGGCAATATTTTTGTATATACAGAATACGTATACGGTTACGAATATTTATGTAGAAGGTAATGTACATTATACAAATGAAGAAATTCAGAATATGATTATGGAAGGACCGCTTGGAGACAATTCTCTTTACCTTTCTTTAAAGTATAAGAATAAAGAAATTACAGATATTCCTTTTATAGAAACAATGAGTGTTAAGATTGTATCTCCTGATACAATACGCATTAACGTTTATGAGAAAGCGTTGGCTGGTTACGTAGAATACTTAGGACGCTATATGTATTTTGACAGAGAAGGTATTATTGTAGAAAGTTCAGAAAAAAAGACGCAGAAGATTCCGCAAGTAACAGGATTGGAGTTTAGTTTTGTAGTACTGCATGAAAAACTTCCGGTAGAAAATGAAGAGATTTTCAACCAGATACTCGACATTACACAGCTTCTGACAAAATATGGTATTACATCGGATAGAATTTATTTTGATAAAGATTATGAGATGACATTGTATTTTGATGATGCCAAAGTTATGATTGGAGGCAGTGACCATATTGATGAAAAAATCATGCAGTTACAGTATCTTCTTCCGGAATTAGAAGGAAAAAGCGGTACTCTGCATATGGAAAATTATACGGAAGATACAAAAAATATCACATTTAATCTCGATTCTGAGTAAAAATGTGGTAAATCAAAAAAAACGCATAAAAATTAAAATTTGTAGTTGCGTAATCGCAAAAAAAATTATATGATAGTCTATATGAAATTTATTAGGGGAACAAAAAAGGAGGTACCACCTTGCTTGAGATTAAGACAAACGATGCAGAAGCAGCGGCAAAAATCATCGTAGTTGGTGTTGGCGGCGCAGGCAATAATGCTGTAAATAGAATGATAGATGAAAATATTGAAGGTGTCGATTTTATTGGCATTAATACAGATAAACAGGCTTTACAGTTATGTAAGGCTCCAAAATTGTTACAGATTGGTGAGAAACTTACAAAAGGTCTTGGTGCAGGTGCAAAACCAGAAGTTGGTGAGAAAGCTGCCGAAGAAAGTTTAGAAGAAATTACAGCAACCATCAAAGGCTCTGATATGGTATTTGTTACATGTGGTATGGGCGGTGGTACAGGTACAGGTGCCGCACCAGTAGTTGCTAGTATTGCAAAAAGTATGGGAATTCTCACAGTTGGTGTTATTACAAAACCTTTCGCTTTTGAAGGAAAGGCGCGTATGAACAATGCCATGTCTGGTATTGAAAAATTAAAAGAAAACGTAGATACATTAATTGTAATTCCAAATGATAAACTTCTTCAGATTGTAGATAGAAGAACAACAATGCCAGAAGCACTGAAAAAAGCAGATGAAGTACTTCAGCAGGCGGTACAGGGTATTACAGACTTGATTAATGTACCTTCTATTATTAACCTTGACTTCGCAGACGTTCAGACTGTTATGAAGGACAAGGGTATTGCGCATATTGGTATCGGTGTTGGTAAAGGTGATGATAAAGCAAGTGATGCAATCAAGATGGCTATCGAAAGTCCATTGCTTGAGACAAGCATCTCTGGTGCTTCTCATATTATCCTGAATATTTCAGGTGATATTTCCTTAGCAGATGCAGCAGAGGCAACAGAATATGCACATCAGCTTGCAGGCGAAGAGGTAAATGTTATTTTTGGTGCTATGTACGACAGCACACAGACAGATTCTTGCTCTATTACAATTATTGCAACTGGGTTAGAACCACAGACTCCAATGAGCAAATTTACAGGTGGTTTTGGTACATATAAACCAACAGGTATGAAGACAGCACAGGCAGCAGGAGTAAAGATACCTGCTACATCTGTTCCATCAACAGCAGCACCTGTAACAGAATCCAATGTAGAACTTAATTTTACAGGAATTCAAAAACCAGCCGAACTGCGCAGTAATGTTCCTGGTAAGTCACTGAATATTCCATCTTTCTTACAGAAAGGGAATACAAGATTAGATTCCTAAGAAGGAATACAATTGAATTAGTTTAGTACAAAGATAAGAGACACAAAGATAGGACAAGTTCTTAGTTTTGTGTCTTTTTTTGTGAATGCTTGAAGCAAAGGGATACCAACGTAAAGTTTGGTATCTCTTTGCTTTTTTGTCGAATTTTGCAGGAAGATATTCCATAATCACTTCTTAGATTTGACAAAATAATTACCTCTTCATAATTATAATTAAGCCATTGGGAGAAATGGAGGTGAACCTTGTATTATGAAATCTACATTGACAGTCTTTTCTTTTTAAACTTCATATTTGACCTTATGTTGCTGCTTCTTATGAAGAAGATATTAAAGTGTACTGCCACGCACTTATCCCTTGTGATAGGCGCAGCATTTGGTGCAGGAATGGTATGTATAGTAATTGTATTTCCTTATATGGGACTGTTGCCTAAACTCGTACTCATGTACTGTTTTATTTCAATGGGTATGATAAAGATTGCTTTTCGCGGCATCTCTGTAGGTGGATTGTTAAAGGCACAGCTTATGCTATATGTATTATCCTTTGTTGTAGGCGGAAGCATACAATGGATAGCAATGAACATACCATTTATTAGAAAGAATGGATTGAAGATGAGCGAGATAATCGGGATAGGATACATAATATTTTTTCTATGTAGTTATGCTTATCGGAAATGGAAACAAAAAGACAGAGATTTTGTCCGTGTAACGTTATATCGAAACGAGGAAGAGATTACGGTTACAGCATTGATTGATACAGGGAATGGGTTGCGTGAACCCATCAGTGGAAAGCCGGTATCAGTAATAGAAAAACGTTATGTAGGAGATGTGGAAACTTTTAAGGAAGATGCAGCATATTACATGATACCCTATCATTCTGTCGGTAAGGCACATGGAATCATGGAGGGTGTGCGTATTCCCAAAATGACAATTGAAACAGAGGAGAGAAAAATCACAGTAGAAAATACCATTCTAGGTATTTGCGAGGGAAATATATCTGGAGCGGGGAATTATCAAATGATTTTAAATCCAAAATTATTGGAAAATTAAGGAGGAGAATACATGATACTGAAGGTGGCAATACCAGGAAGAATTCAGTTTCGGGTTGTAAATAGAGAAACAGGATTTTTAATGACAAAGCAGGGAGATATTCACTACATAGGCGGAGCAGAAGTATTACCACCGCCGCTTGAGATAGAAAAGGAAAATGAAATCATCAAAGATCTTGGCACAGAGATGGAAGCAGAGGCTAAGGCAATGCTGATTGAACATAATTTAAGACTGGTCGTATATATTGCAAAAAAGTTTGATAATACAGGCGTCGGTGTTGAGGATTTGATTTCTATTGGCACAATAGGATTGATTAAATCAATTAATACATTCAAACCAGATAAAAATATTAAACTGGCAACCTATGCTTCCAGATGTATTGAGAATGAAATCTTAATGTATTTAAGAAGAAATAATAAGACAAAACTGGAGGTCTCGATAGATGAACCACTGAATGTAGACTGGGATGGGAATGAACTGTTGTTATCAGATATTCTTGGAACAGATGAAGATGTCATTTATCGGGATATTGAGAATGAAGTAGAACGTAAGCTTTTGATGAAAGCTATTAATAAATTATCAGAACGAGAGAGAACGATTATCAATCTCAGGTTTGGTTTAAACCGTGCAGATGATGAGGAGATGACTCAGAAGGAAGTAGCAAATTTACTTGGTATTTCACAGTCTTACATATCCAGACTGGAGAAGAAAATTATGAAACGCTTAAAACGGGAGATGGTGAAGGAAGCGTAAACGATGAGGCTGCTGCATAATAAAAGTGCGCACGCTCTTATTGTATGATGCTATTTTCTTATCGGCTGCCATAGGCACGTGCATCTTTGCTTTCATTTTGCATAGGTACTCGTCAGAAAAATGTAAGTATTTCTATGCACCTACTTTTGATGGTTTTTATTACAACCGTCTCGCAAAACTCGTTTTATAGAAAATAGCAGCATATGTACAGGCGCGACTTTTAACCGTTTTGTGCGTTTTCTTAATGAAGCACCGAGACATCAAGTTCTGCCCGAAACTCCTAGAGGCAAAGCCTCTTTTGTGGAGGGCAGAACAATCAAAGATGTCGAATGCTTCATTTAGAAAACGCCAAATACAGGTTATCGGAGCGCCATACATATGCTGCTATTTTCTGTAATACTCAAACAGTGCTTCGACGGTTGC
>JAFUQM010000064.1 GCA_017472325.1 Lachnospiraceae bacterium | reverse complement strand
TGGAAAATAGAGATCTTTATTAAAGTGCGCAAAAATCAGGGAGTAACTTCTAAAAATCGAAGTTTTCCCTGATTTTCATTTTTGCAAAAGAAGGAGCATCGCTCCATAACTAATTTTTAGTTATTTTGCGACACTCCCTTACGCATTCCAAGAAGCGCTATCACAATACCCATTGGATTAAATAGCCAAACAGGAACAAGCATTTTTCCAACAGAAAATAAGTGTATATTGTATTCTATTGCACCATATGCAACCAATCCTGCCGACAAAAAACAAAGAGTGCAATAAATCCCTGTCACCAAGGATGAAAGAAAAAAAAATCTTCTATTAATCTCTTTTTTCATCTATACTCCTTCAATCCATCTATATACTTTAGTTAAAGTAAAATCAATAACAAATCACGGGTTTTGTCTCAACAACTGCCTATAAAAAGAATATCATTTTTAAGGTACTTTCACAAGCCATCTTATTGGACGAAGAGGGGTGCCCCTCAAGTCATTTCACGACTTTTGGGACACCCTCCTCTATGTGATTGTTTTATTTGAAAAAATTATTTTACTATAACCTTATAAGATATTGCCGCATCCTTTTCATTACCTGCTTTTTCAGCATAGGTTATGTTAAAGTTCAGCTTCCATGTCTTACCCGGTGTCACAATCTCTTTTAGATTGTGTCTATACACAATAATGTTTCCTGACTGTGCATCATACCATGCACCTAAATCATCCGTATAATTGGTTAATCTTACTTCTGAAACGGCAACATCTTCATTCTGCAATATCGCATCAAGTTTCAATTCAAGCGCATTGCCTGCTGTTGAATATAATGTACTGCCCTTTACAGGTGTTATCTTAGCTTTTGGCTTGCCCTGTTTTACTTTAATCACCTGTTCAGCCGTCTCTACCTCATAAAATTCACCATTATCATTTACAATTCCAAACACAAGTTTCACTTTATAATTATGCTTTGTTGAGAACGCTCTGCCATATTCCGCATATACTCTAATCTGTCCGGATTCATAATGGTATTCTGCTCTGAACATATCCGCATCTTTGCCTGTCAGCCATGCATCCACTACTGTTCCAGCCATATTTTTAATCTTAGGCGTATACGCCATGTAAGTAGTATCTTTTCTTAAAAGGTCAATAGAGCCTTTCTTACCTACTTTAAGAGTTTTTGCTGTCTCAACATCAACAACACTGATAGTCAAGGTTGTAGAAGTCTTATATCCATTACCTTCTGCCCATACTGTGTATTTATAATTTCCTTTATCCAGACTGTTGTCATTTAATCTTGTTACAATCTGCCCATTACCCCAGTATTCCACTACCAAACTCTGATTCAGAACTGCTTCTGCACTGTCATTTGCTGCTGTAATACGTACATCACCCATGAAATCTGATGCAGTTCCAGCCAACATAAGTTTTGTCTGTGCTGACTGATATGCATACACATCTTCATTCTTATTCAGTGTAAGTTTCTTACTGCTCAATTTTAATGTAGGCTGTTTTGTACTAACTTTAATACTGTAAGTAGCATCTACTGGAGCACTCCAGTCTGCTCCCTGTACTCTTAAAATCAGCTTATCTGTTGCAGCATTCTTTGTTAAGAGGTTAAACTCTAAAACTGAAGAATCATATTCCGCTTTGTAAATACGGAATGTATTCTTACCTTTATCCGTTTTCAGTCCTTCTGATGTAATTTCATTTACAACATTATTTTTCTTATCAGCTACCCAATATGCCTTACTAATATCAATTGGAGTACCTGTTGCTTTATTCATCAGTCTGACAGATGAATATGTGTAGTCCTGATTTGGATAAAGTGTATCTGATTTTGATGATAATACAATTGCAGGAGCTTTGTGTTCTGTTGCAATTTTGATATCTTTTGTCAGAGTTACTTCTCCGTATACTGCATCTCTTATAACATAGCGTAATGTAGCTTCTGTATCTGGAGTCGCTTTGTATGCTTTCCAATTAATCTGGTATTTCGTATTAGAAATTGGTATCAATACAAAGTCTTCTGTTCCTGTAAGTTCACAGGATACTACCTCCGCATTAGTAGCTGTAACTGTGAACATACCTACACCATTGCCTGATACAGATGTGTAGAATGTATTAACTTTCTTCGTCTGTTTTACTTTTACACTTGGCTTTTTATTAAGTACTTTTACCTTAATCAGCTTTTCTACCGACTGAGGTGCAATTCCCTCACCATCTTCAGACATATCTACATCCATCTTCAGTGTAACATCATAGTTACCTTTCAGTGATGCATCCTTTAGTGTAACGTAACCTTGTGCCACTCCATTTTCATAATGTTCCAACACAAAGCCAAATTTATCTGCACCTGCACTGGAAGATACCACTGTAATGGTACTGCCGTTGTTAACCGCACCATACCAGTCCGCAAATTGTATTGTTACTGGCGCTGCTGGTGCCTTTGCAGCAGATTCTGCATATGCGCTGTTAATTGTAAATGCAGTTTCCATAATCTTTGGATCTCTGTCTGCTATAACTGCAGTGAACTTTATTGTACTGTTAATCTCATCTGCAGCCGTTACTACAAATTGTACCATGCCTGTATCCTTAATCGTATATGACACAGGTGTCTTTACAACATGCTTTTCAGTATCTGTATAAGCAGCACCTGTTTCACCCAGTTCAAGCACTGTACTATCAGCCAATGCTACGGTCAATGGATAGTAACCGTCTTCTGGAAGCACAAAATACAATGTACCAGTATCTCCTGGTTTGCCTTTGTGCATCTTATCAGTTCCTTCAATATCCATCATATCAAAGTTAACTACTGGTTTTGCTGTAACTGTTAATGTATGGCTGTCTGTTGCAATAACTGTACCTGTTTTTGTATCAACAAGAGATGCTGTAAATGTTTTCTGGCCTGTAGTCGTATCTGCTACAAATTTATAACTTTCTGGCCAGTAAGCTTCCAAACCTTCTGTTGTACCAATACCCGATGGTTCCGTTGACCATGTTGTCTTGAGTCTATTACCCAGAATATTCCCAAGATCACCAATTCCACCATTCTTCATCAGAATATCAAAGTTAAATACTACAGATTCTCCTGCTATCAGAGCATCTGGCTTCTCTACTGAAACGCAATTTGTTTCGTTGTTTTCTTGGCTAAGCTCAAGAGCTACCATTTCTATTGCTTCAATAGTTACCAGTCTAACCCATATTTTATACTCTGCTGTTCTGCCATCCGCTGCTGTATATTCTGCCAAGAAATCATGTCCATCCATACCTGCATATAACGCAAGGTCTGCCTCTTCTGCCCATTTCCAGTTTGTTGGTAATGTAACATCTGAAAGTTTTGTATCCCAGTTTGTAATAGCATAGGCATCTGGCCATTGTCCTTCCGGCACTTCTACTGGTGCAACAACTGTAACCTTGCATTCTGCATAGATCTTTTCATTATAGGTTGCTCTAATCGTTGCCTCACCCGCACCTACTGCTCTTAACTCACCATCAAATCTACCATCCCAATCGCGTGGTACTAACTCTACAACTGCTGGATTTGATGTTGTCCATGTCAAGCTTGCAGGATCCATATCTATTGCCGCATTTGCAGGATAATATTTTACAGCAATATGTCCTCTTACTTCATAGTCTTCATCTGTTCTAGGAAGTTCCAGTTTCAACTCTGTTTTATCAAATTTAATCGTCTCAAGCGCAATGGTTGCAGTTGCATGGAATGCATGGAAATGTTTTGCACCAGCTTTGTCAACAAAAGCTCGTGAATAGTAAACTTCACCGTTATTTACTGGTGTCATAACATCGCCTGTTATCGTTGCAACTTCTGGTACATAGGATGTAAACACAACACCACTTGCACCTTCTGGTGTAACAAGCTTTGTTGTTCCTTTCATCTCACCTGCATAAGGAGCCTGTACTAACAGATACTCTGTAGCTGGTGTAACGTTCTGAATTTCTCCAATATTCAAACTAAGTCTTGGTTCATTCTCATCATGTACTTCACATCCATAGTATGTCCAGAAACTTCTGTCTAAGGTAGTACCTTTTTTCAATGCGATAGTTTCTGTCCAAGACTCTTCGTCTGGTCTCTTTGCTTCTCCCAAACTCTTTTGTAATGCCTTACCTGTTTCTGATTCAGGACTTGCGTAGAAATGCAGAATAGCAGTATCTGCATTGTATGTATTAGAATTCAGTTTTATAGCAAATCCCTGATCCTCAGACACTTTCGTGATCACATTTGCATTGATGTCTTTGGTCGCTTCACCTGGATTTACCAATGTCCAATTGAGGTCATCCTGAATAAACGGGGTCGTTGCAGTTCTATCTATACATTTGCAGAATACAAATGTCAGATTTTTCGCAGATTCTTCTTCTGTACTTAAAATTGCCCTTGCCTGGTTGATGTATTCTTTACGAATGATATTATTTGTAGAATACTCCTGCTGGATGCTAATATGGTCAAATTTTTCATTTGCATTCGCATAGTATTGTAAAGCATCGCTAATCGTTGTTCCATTTTCCAGACGATTTACATCCAGATAAAGTTCTCTTCCACCGTCAAATACATTGATATCACCACGGTATACATATTCTGTTACAGCATAGTTCTGGTCCGCACTCAGTTTGGCAACATCCATAATATCCAGCCATGTTCCCCACTCATTCAAACCATAATTTACATATACGCTACTACCTTCCAGACTAAACTGTTTTTCACTGTTTCCTAAAATCTCTTTGATTTTATTTACAATCGCACTATCCTTAGCAGCATTTTTTCTAAATGATACATCAACACGGTCTGCTGCCAGTGCCTTTGCGTCTGCATTTACTATGACTTGATTGCTATTAGAAATCGACAAATCAGCCTTGACCGTCTGATCACCTTCCTGGTTTTCTGCCGGATTAATCAAACGCCATTCTGTGACGGATTCTGTTTCAGCATCTACGAAACCATACTGCAACATAATCTCTTTACCTGCAGTTGGTTCATTTAATATAGTATATGCCTTATCAGAAACAACCTTATGGATTGTATTCGTTTCAGTTGCAGTCTGTTCAATATAAATAACATCAAATTTCTGTTCTGCATTCATTTGCAGAATCGCTATCAGTTCTTCCGGAGTAAAAGATGTTTTTTCTACATCATAAGCAGAAATGCCTAAACATACACGTCCATCATCCCATGTTTCTACACGTCCAGAATAGGATGGAACTGTTAACGGATAATACGTATTATCTGTAAGGTTGCCAATATTATAAAGTTCTAAAAATGTGCTCTCATCCGTTGTCTCATAGTAACCCCACTGATTACCATCACCAACCTGAATATTCTTTTGCCCTGTACCAAGAGATTCCTGCAGTTTACTTGCTGCAACAGTAGCATTGTCAAATCGAATACTCAAATCAACCTGGTCCGCATGAAATACATCATTTTTTACAGAAATACTGCTTGGATTTTCCATTGCATTCAAATCAGAAGAAACTGTTTTGTCCGTTGTTTCCTGACCGGTTGGATTTAGAAGTATCCACTGTAATTCCGCATTGCTCATAAAGAAACCGAATACTAATCGGGTATCTATATTCTCTTCTGTTTTTAAATATCCCTGCAAAAGATTAATTACTTCTGCCTGAATGACACAATTTCCATCCAGTGGTGTTGGAGTAGCAAAATAGATATTATCAAATCTTGCCTCTCCCTGCAGTTCCATAATTGCTTTTAATTCGTCCACTGTAAATGCTTCTTTTCCTGCGTCTCCTGGATGAAGCGCAAGAATGTCCATAGTTCTTCCATCTACTTCATTCGTATAATGTTCACCTGCATAAGGCGTTGTTTTAATCGTATAGACTTCATCTCTTGTCAATGGTTGTACATCACCAAATCGAATGCCTACCACTTTAGCGCCATCACCATCCGTATAACTCCATGTATGACCTTCTATACCTTCAACAACATTTCCTTTACTATCTGTAAGTTCAATCTGTGTTCCATTACCGATTGAATCAACAAAAAGTTCATAATCTTGTACATAATCTTGTATTGAAAACTCTAAATCTACTCTCTCAGCAGGAAATTGTTCATCAGGCTCACTTTGATAGCTATATGAGAATTTGACACCTTTTCCGTCACCAAGAAGCTCTCTTGTCTCATGTTCCAAACCAACAACTATATACTGAATCGGATCAGTTACTGCTATAGGTTTTATAAAGTCCCATTGCCAGTCAAATGTTGCATAACCCTCACGATAAATTCGTAAAATCGGTGCCTCTTCTGTATTATCCAAAAGAGCAACTGCTGCATTCCAAACAGTTGGGCTTACCCATACATGCTCATAGTTAATCGTTACTATACTGTATTTTTCACCAGCTTGAACTCTTTTCTGTAATACAGCTTCTAATAAATCATTGTCATTATTGAGTTGGTTAGCATCAACGAAAAGAACAGGCTTACCGTCTTCTTCTTCCACGTCACCTTTATAGACTTTGATACCAACTTCATATGGTGTATCTACAGTTAATTGCTTAATATCATGGATATTAATCCACGCATTATAGTCATCGACACTATAATTTGCTGATGTATCGTCTGTTAACTCTAACTGAACTTCTGTGGCATCACCAAGAATAGCTGCCCACTGCGCTGCTATATCACTTCTTATACTATTACCAAATGCGACCTCTACACGCTCTGCTGCAATAGACTGTTCTCCTACCTGGAAGATAATAACATTATCTTCGGAAATCTCCAGTGTTGCAGACACTGTCTGGTCTGCTGTCTGAATTGCCTCTGGATTCTTCACACGCCATTGCACAGATTCATGTGATGTTTCTGCGTTTCCATAAAAGGCAAAAGTTACAATCTTCTCATCATATTCATCTGCTTTTTCTTTCAGGTAAGTAGCCGCTTTTTCTAATACAGCTTTAGGAATCGTATTCACATCGCCGTCTGGCTGTTCAATATATATCTCATCAAATGTGCTTCCCGCATTTAAGTCCAAAACTGCAATAATTTCATCCGCCGTAAAAGACTCTTTCCCTGCTTCACCCGGACTAATATTTAAACATGTGCGACCATCTTCCCATGTATCGATACGGCCTTTATATACTGTTTTGGCAATTGTATAGTCTGTATTGGCTGCAAGATTCATTACATTACCAAAATCGAAATCTACATTGTTATTGCCGTCCTCATTTGCCTGCATATGGAAGTTTCCACTAGTTTCTGCAATTTCATTGCCTTCCGCATCCAAGACTGCCAACACAGTATCTGCTCCGCCAAATGCGGCAACAATAGTATCATAGTCTGGTCTAGACTCTATATCCCCAGAATCATTCACCCATGTATCGGTATGGAAACTAAGCCATGCACTATCTGCCGGAAATGCTGTATTAGTAAAATTCACATTAACACCTGCATCTGCCGCTCCTGGAGTCATAGTAAGTTTCAAGCCAACAAAGGCATCTGTCTTTGCAGGATTATCAAAACTCCAATTCTCATCTGATACTTCTCCACCTGCAAAGTTATAACGTACACTTGTATCTCCTGATGTATCCAATATATCTGTTACTCCATTCCACAAATGCTTTGAAACACTATTTCCTGACACACTTGCATTCAACGAGGAACGATTTATCTCTACAATCTGATATGTTTCTCCTGCTGACCGTCTATCAGCTACGGCATACTCAAATACAGCATCCGTTATGTATGGATCTGTGTAGCCCTTCTGTTCTGCCGCTTCATAAAATTCCCATTCGCTAATTGATAGCACACTTCTTCCATCTTCATCTCTTGGTGTTCCATTATAACTAATGGACTCAATATAAGATGCATTATAGCTAACACTCGGTGTTTCCCCTCCTGCTTCATTGCCGGAGGCAGTATCCTCCTGCATCTTAATAACAGGTGCTGGCTTTTCTACAATAGTAACCTGCTCTTCTGTTACCACCACTTCCTCTAAGGCGGATTCTTCTTGAACCTCACCTTCCTCAACTGGTACTATTTCTTCTGCCACAGGCGTTTCTTCTTCACCCGTTATTTCTGTATCTGTACCATCTGTCAGTATGCTTTCTTCTGTTTCCGCTGTTGTATCTATAACCTCTTCTATCACCACAGTGTCTTCTGCTGCATATGCAGTGATGGACATTCCCTGAAAAGAAGATACAACAAGTGTTGCCGCAAGCAAAACTGACAATACACGTTTGTAAAATCTGAATACTTGGTTCATATTTCATTTCCCCTTTCCACCTACATTCTGTACGTAGGTACTATGGAGAAATTATATCACTTGTTTGTACATAATGAAATAAAAAAAAAAAATTACCAAAACTTTTCTTTACAAAATACCCAAAAAACGTTATTTCCTCTAAATGATTCCTCTTCTGTCTTCCTGTTTAAAGATAGAAAAAGCATTTTAGAAAAAATAACGTTTACTTACTATTACTTCATACCATATTAAAACCGTGCATTCTGCGTCGAACGAAGCCCACACACGTTACCTTTGCAGTTAACTCCGCCAGGCACCCTTACGGCACATAGAAGGTTCTACTTAGTGCTGCTTTGTTCCCAACCTGACACGATTCATAGATTCCTATTGCGTAAGACCCAAACTTCAACGTCACTTACAAAGGGCAGCTATACAGACAAAAGCCCTCGGCAGAATATCACCCCCACTATAGCGGATTGTAGGTACAGGGTACCGCTACCACCCCGGCTGCACGGTTATATTAGTATACTGACTTTTTGAATATTTGTCAAATTTCAGATGTAAAATCTCAGATGAAAAAGAATTTCAGATGTGAAACAATCTTTTTTAGCAAATATAATAAGAGCTTCCACAATGCAGAAGCTCCTAATACACATATATTCTAATTATTCAATTACCAGTTCATCCCAGTTGTCATGAGGAACAAGAGCAACATATGTCTTACCTGTGTTGATTGTAATTTCGTTACCTTCTTTGTCATAATAACGTGTCTGCTCTGTATCCTGCAATTTATTCCAAGTACATGGAATTGCTTTTCCATTTGTAATATAGTATGCATCTTTACCAGCATCAAGACAATTGAAAATCATATAGCCCTGATCATCTAACTGATTGAAAGTACAATACTGAATGAGTAAGTTCTTGAAGGATAACTGCTCACCTGTTGCACCATCAAGATGTGGTTTACCATATTCAAAATATTTGTAAGTCTGTGATTCTTCATCATATTCTAAATAAGAACCATTGTGTTCAAATGGGAGTTCTATCTTAGTTGCATCAAAGGAATATACACTCTTTCCTAAATCAACTGGTGCAACCTTCGGCGCAAATTTATAATGCGCTCCTGGATAATATTCATTATATTCCTGATCGACATTAGAATTTGCAAATGCCTTATCTAAATCACCCGGCATAATATACTCTGTAAATTCTCTTGGTTTACCATTATTCACACGTGAGAAAATTCCTGAAAAATGATCAGCATAATCATTCTTAAAATATAAATCTACGTAGAATGGACCACCATCATGACAAAGAATTGCGTTCCACTCTGCTGCAAGTAAAATATTTGTCGGTCTTACAGAACGAATACTTCCTAACTGCTTAATACTCTGCCAATCTTTTACCAATACCATGAAACGAGTAATACGACCATTTTTTGTACTATTCATCATTTCATATACAATATCGGCATCCGTCAAACCAAAATGTGGTAATGCTGTCAATTCGTTATCAACCATAGCAGCAATTGGTCTCTGGTTTTTCAAACTCTCATCAATTGGTTCATTTGTAAGTTCACTAAAGTACATACCTTCTGGAAGTTCATCTTCAAGAACCTGTTCTACTACTGGTTCTTCCTCCACTACAGGCTCTTCACTGTCTGCTGTCATCTGGTCTACAAGTGAACTTCCTTCTGCTGGTGCAGATGTTTCTTTATCTCCGCCACATGCACATAAACCTATAGAAAGCACCAGTGCCATAAGAATCATAAGTGTTTTTCTCTTCATTGTTATATCCTTCCTTTGTAATAAAATCCTTAACCGTCACAATATGTACAGTATACAGAAAACAATTTAGTTTTACAAGCAAAATACTATTTTTTTAAAAAAATTAAGATTCTAGTCTTCGCATTGCCGTTTTGCTTTTCGTTCTTTGTTACGTACACGCAATTCCTTAAAAAAAGTTGTCAGCATATCACTGCATTCCTCTTCTAACACGCCTCGAACTACACGAACCTGATGATTAAATTCTGGCATCTCCAAAATATTTAATATAGAACCACCACAACCCGCCTTTGGATTCATACTTCCCATAATTACCTCACTAATACGCGCCTGCACTATGGCACCGGCACACATCTGACAAGGCTCTAATGTCACATAAAGGCTACAGTCCTCTAACCGCCAATCACCAAGCTTTTTACTCGCCTTTCGAATAGCTGCAACTTCTGCATGTGCCAACGTACTTTTATCAGTATTTCTGCGGTTATATCCTCTGGCTATAATTTTCTTATCATGCACAATCACACAACCAATTGGTACTTCGCCAAGTGCATATGCCTTTTTTGCCTGTTTAATTGCTTCTTTCATATATTTTTCATGTATGGTAAGATTTGTATCCATGAAAAAGATTCCCTTTCTATTATTGTGTTTCCACATCACAGTGCTTATAATAAAAATGATATGACAACAAGTTTATCATACCAAGAAAGGACTTATTATGCAAATATGTGGGTTTAACAAAACAACATTACTTGATTATCCAGAACATATAGCTGCCACTATTTTTACAGGTGGCTGCAATTTTCGTTGTCCTTTCTGCCAAAACGGTGGACTTGTCCTCCATCCAGAAGATTATGTCTCAACTACACCAGAAGAAATATTAGCATTTTTACAAAAGCGCAAAGGGATTCTCTCTGGTGTCTGTATTACAGGCGGTGAACCAACACTTCAGTCAGACCTTGCTCCTTTTATAGAATCCATCAAAAAATTAGGGTATTTAATTAAGTTAGACACAAATGGATATCAGCCAGATGTCATTCAATATTTATACGAAAAAGGCCTGATAGATTATATTGCTATGGACATTAAAAATTCTCTGACTCATTATGTTCAAACAACTGGCCTTCCTTCTCTTGACACAAAAAAAATACAATTATCTGTCGAATATATTATGCAATCTGGCATCGACTATGAATTTAGGACCACTGTCGTCAAAGAACTTCATGCAATGGAAGACTTTATAGAAATTAAAAACTGGATTGCAGGCTGCAAACGCTATTATTTACAGTCCTACGTTGACAGCGAGCATGTTATCTGCCGACAATTTCATGCCTATAGCAAAGAAGAATTATTAACATTTACAGATGTGTTAAAAGAACAAATTCCAAATACTTTTCTTAGGGGAGTGGAATAGCGCCTTGTACACGACGCTAAATTTCCACTTTCCGCATATAATATCCATATGTCCCCTGTTCTATACTATCATATATCACCTCATCTCCTGACGGTTCAAAACCTTCAAATCCAAACATTACTGCTACCATCTTTTCCCTATCATAATAGGTTCCAGGTACACCAATATAATAATGTTTGCTGTCTTTTCTCTTTCCAAGAATCACATGTCTATAATTATAAAATCCATGAAGTAAAAAACTATTGTTGACAAGATGCTGATACTCTTGCCGCATAATGACAAAGTCTTTTGGTTCAATAGATATAAATTCATCTTCATCTGCAAAGGGATGTACCATTTTATAAATATGACACAACTGTCGCCATTTATCAGCATATAACGTATCTTTATTCATATTCTCATTTAAATTAACATGTTTTGAGTTTTCTACTAAAACAGCATCTCCCATTTCTGGTTGCATAATTTCGCCTTCTGTCAACATGGTTTCTTCTTTATCTGTTTGTCCTTTTTCTACCACCTTTTTCTGTGGCTTCTTCTCACTAGCCTCAACTTGTCTCACTGTTAATTTTTGAACTATAGGTTGTTCCTTAACTACAACTTCATCCTGAACTACAGGATTTTCTTTCTTCCATACAGTCTTACAATAACAAGATTCTGTAACCGGAATCTGAAGGCCTGTAATTGCTTCAATCGATGTACCAAGTCCATCCATATCATCAGCCATGTAAGTAGCTTCATAGCTACCCATGCCTTGTGCCAGCTGCATTCTTCCTAGTGTCACTCCTTGTAGTGTTTGTATCAAAACAGTCAGGCTACCTGTATACTCTAATCCTTTCACATGAATATCCAGTGTGCATTTTTTATCCTCAATTATGACCTTTGCATGTCCCGCATTTTTTATCTTTTCACCATTTTCAAAATAATCAATATAAGAAATAAACCGCTTAAAATAAAACAACCCTATCCCTCCTAACAGTCCTTATGACTATTATATGCAACAGTCAAAAGACATAGAACCAAACGCAGACACGTTTCACGAGCCATCTTATTAGACGAAACGACAGTAGGCTTAGCTAACTGTCTTATTCGACAAAAAATCTGGTGCCGCTTTTATACAGCACCAGATTCTTTATAACCTTCATAAATCATAGTTTTGGGACACGCTCTTTAGTTTGAACATGTCTCTAAATATTTCATATAATTAACTACCATAAGGGCAATTTTAAAAGTAAGGGCATCATCAAATACACGGACATCCAGTCCCGTACTTTTCTGAAGCTTTTCTATTCTGTATACGAGCGTATTTCTATGAACAAATAATTGTCTTGATGTCTCGGACACATTTAGATTATTTTCAAAAAATTTATTCACTGTTGTAAGAGTCTCTTCATCTAAATCCGGAAGCTGACCCTCTCCAAAAATTTCTTCGATAAAAATTTTACATAGATTCACTGGAAGCTGGTAAATGAGACGTCCAATACCAAGTGTATGGTATGCAACAATACATTTTTCTGCATAGAAAATTTTACCAACCTCTAATGCCATCTTGGCTTCTTTATACGATTTGGATACATCCTTTAAACTAGTAACAATCGTACCGTAAGCAACCTTAACATTGACCATGAGTTCTGTATTAATCATATCAACAATCATATTGGCTGTACGATAAAGACTGTCATAATCATCATCTGCTTCCAATGCCTTAACAAGGATTACATTTTTCTCATCTACTGCCGTAATATAATCACCTGTCTGTGTTGTAAAGAAGCTCTTTAACAATTCTGTAAGTGCGGTATCACCATCTGCTTTTGCCTCTATAATATAAACAGCTCTTGATGCCTCGGCTTCTACATGAAGCTGTTTTGCACGATTATAAATATCAACTAAAAGCATGTTATCGAGCAACAGATTCTGAAAGAAATTATTCCTATCAAATCTCTCTTTATATGCAACAATCAGATTCTGAATCTGACTAACTGCTATTTTACCAATCATATAAACATCTTCACCAAATCCCTGTGCTATAACGATGTATGCCATCTCGCCTTCATCATACACTTTAAGAAGATGCTGTTTGCCTATCACTTGACTGTCTGCTGGAGAACTTGCAAAGCTTACTATCATCTGGGAAGAAAGATTTTCGTCTCTGAAAGTAGATGCGACAACACTGCCCGTATCACTCACGACACACAAATCCACTTTTGTAATTGCTTTCAACTCATCAATGCTGCTTTGTATTACCTGACTCGAAATCATGCTTTTACTCCTTTTTTATTTCCAGAATCCTTTTTTCTTCTTCTCTTTTGGTTCTGCTTCAGCAGCGCCTGTTACTCTCTTAGCTGCATTCAATGTATCACCCGTCTGGGCGTCAAACTGTTTCAGAAGTTCCTTCGCTTCATGTGACAGCTTATCCGGCACCTGTACCATCAATGTAACGTAGTGATCACCACGTACTTCTTTATTACGAAGTGTTGGCACACCTTTGCCTTTCAGGCGTACTTTGGTATCGGTCTGCGTTCCAGCCTTCACATCATAAATCACTTTACCATCTACTGTATCAATCACTACTTCACCACCAAGTGCTGCTACTGCAAAAGAAATTGGTACTGTAGAATAAATATTATAATCCTGACGCTGGAAAATAGGATGACGCTGTACCATAACTTCTACAAGCAAGTCTCCTCTTGGACCACCATTGGTACCTGGTTCCCCTTTATCACGGATACGAACACTCTGTCCGTTATCAATACCTGCTGGAATAGATACTTGTATTTTCTTTCTATTTGCAATATATCCACTTCCATTACAATCTGGACATTTTTCTTTAATTACTTTACCTGTACCATTACAATCTGGGCATGTCTGTACGTTTCTAACAGTTCCAAAGAAGGACTGTTGTGTAAATACCACCTGTCCTTTACCACCACATTTACTACATGTCTCTGCTGTTGTACCAGGCTTTGCACCCGAACCATGACATGTTGTACAGGAATCCTTTAATGTAAGTTCAAGTTCTTTCTCAACACCAAATACAGCTTCTTCAAAGCTAATACGGACACTCGTTCTAATGTTCGCACCCTTCATTGGACCATTGTTAGCACGACCACGTCTTCCACCACCAAATAAGTCACCGAAAATGTCACCGAAAATATCACCAAAATCTGCTGTATTAAAATCAAAGCCACCGAATCCGCCTGCACCTGCACCACCATCAAATGCTGCATGACCAAATTGATCATATTGACGTTTTTTCTCTGGATCACTTAAAATTGCATATGCTTCAGATGCTTCTTTGAATTTTTTCTCCGCTTCTGCATCACCTGGATTTACATCCGGATGATATTTTTTTGCAAGCGCTCTATATGCTTTTTTTATTGTGGCTTCATCTGCACTTTTCTCAACGCCTAGAACCTCATAATAATCTCGTTTCTGTTCTGCCATAACACTACCTATGCCTTTCCATAACCTGAAACTTTGGGCTGCAGACACAAAGTTTTTCCTCATTTATGAATGAAACATGAGGAAAGCCTTAAAATATGCTTATGACAAAGGTAAATGCTTCGGCACTTACCTTGTCATGTTTCATACTTAAAGCTTCCCCTCATGTAAAGTTCATGATTAAAATTTATTATTATACTTCTCTGTAGTCACCATCTACTACATCATCTGCTGCATCTGTCTGACCCATATCGGAAGCTGCACCTGCACCCATGTCTGGTGCTGCACCTGCTGCCTGTGCCTGCTCATACATTTTTGTGAATAAAGCCTGTGCACTTGTCATCAGTTTTTCTCTTTTAGCATTCATTTCAACAACCTGTTCTGGTGTTAACTCTGCATCTTTTGTAGATTCTAAGAACGCTTTTAAATCAGCAAGGTCAGCTTCTACAGGAGCTTTTTCGCTATCAGACAGTTTATCACCAACTTCTGTTAATGCTTTTTCTGTCTGGAATACAAAAGAATCTGCTTCATTTCTTGCATCAATACCTTCTTTACGAGCTTTATCCTGTGCTTCAAATTCTGCTGCTTCTTTGATTGCTTTTTCAATATCTTCATCAGACATATTAGAACCAGCTGTAATTGTAATATGCTGTTCCTTGCCTGTTCCAAGATCTTTTGCAGATACGTTTACAATACCATTTGCATCAATATCAAATGTTACTTCAATCTGAGGAATTCCTCTTGGAGCTGGTGCAATACCATCTAATCTGAACTGACCGAGAGATTTATTATCTCTTGCAAACTGTCTTTCACCCTGTACAACATTGATATCTACTGCACTCTGATTATCTGCCGCTGTTGAGAAAATCTGACTCTTCTTAGTAGGAATTGTTGTATTTCTCTCAATTAATCTTGTAGCAACGCCACCCATTGTTTCGATAGAAAGTGAAAGAGGAGTTACGTCAAGTAATAAGATTTCACCTGCACCAGCATCACCAGCAAGTTTACCACCCTGGATAGAAGCACCAATTGCAACACATTCGTCTGGGTTAAGGGATTTGCTTGGTTCCTGTCCTGTTAACTGTTTTACTTTATCCTGTACTGCTGGAATTCTTGTAGAACCACCAACAAGTAATACTTTTCCAAGTTCAGAAGCACTGATACCGGCATCTTTTAATGCGTTTTGTACTGGAATCGCTGTTCTTTCTACAAGATCATGTGTTAATTCATCAAATTTAGCTCTTGTTAAGTTCATATCAAAATGTTTTGGACCTTCAGCTGTTGCTGTGATGAATGGCAAATTGATATTTGTTGTTGTAGCAGAAGATAATTCTTTTTTCGCTTTTTCTGCTGCTTCTCTTAATCTCTGTAATGCCATCTTATCTGTAGATAAGTCAATACCTTCTGTTTTCTTGAACTCTGCTAACATATAATCTGTAATTTTCTGGTCGAAGTCATCACCACCAAGTCTGTTATCACCAGATGTAGATAATACTTCAATAACACCTTCACCAATTTCGATGATAGATACGTCGAAAGTACCACCACCTAAATCATATACCATAATTTTCTGTTCTTTTTCATTATCAAGACCATATGCAAGCGCTGCTGCTGTTGGCTCATTGATAATACGTTTTACATCAAGACCAGCAATTTTACCTGCATCTTTTGTTGCCTGACGCTGTGCGTCATTGAAGTAAGCAGGTACTGTAATAACAGCTTCTGTTACTTTTTCACCTAAATAGCTTTCTGCATCTGCTTTTAATTTCTGAAGAATCATAGCAGAAATCTGCTGTGGTGAATATTTTTTGTCATCGATTGTTCTTCCGTTATCTGTACCCATATCTCTTTTAATGGAAGAAATTGTTTTCTCTGCATTTGTTACTGCCTGACGTTTTGCTGGCTCACCAATTAATCTTTCTCCTGTTTTTGTGAAAGCTACAACAGATGGAGTTGTTCTAACACCCTCTGTATTTGTAATAACGGTTGGTTTACCACCTTCCATAACAGCCACGCAGCTGTTTGTTGTTCCTAAATCGATACCAATAATTTTACTCATAATGTTTACCTCCTAAGATAAATTCTTTCATAATAAATAATGTTAATTGTTTACTGTGCTACTGCTACCATACTATGTCTTACAACAGACTCTCTGTATGTGTATCCTTTTTGTAATTCCTGCGCGATGATACCTTCCTCGTATTCTTCGCTTTCTACCTGCATTACCGCATTGTGTAAATTTGGATCAAATTCTACACCAACTGCTTCAATTGGTTTTACACCAATATTTTCCAGCTCTGTCATTAACTGTTTGTAAATCATATTCATACCTTCAGCAAATGGTGTGTTCTTATCTCCCTCTGGTATTGTCTGCAAACCTCTTTCAAAATTATCTACCACTGGTAAAATCTTCTCAATAACGCTTTTTGCACCAGTTTCAAACATTGCAGCTTTTTCTTTTTCTGTTCTCTTTCTAAAATTCTCGAATTCTGCCATCTGACGTTTTACTCTGTCTTCTAACTCATCGATTTTTTCCTTAGCTGCATCTTTTTTCTTCTCTGCCTTTTTCTCCGCTCTGGATTTCTTTTTGGCATTTTTATCATCATCTGCTGCGTCTACAGCTTCCACTGGTTCTTGCGCTGTTTCTGCATTTGCTTCCACAGTATCTTCAGTTGCTTTTTCCGCTGTTTCTACTGTTTCCGTGTTGTCTAAGTTTTCTTTTTCTTCTGCCACTTTTCTCATCCCTTTCTTTATTCCGCCAGTTTATACAATAGGTTGGTTATGCATCTGGCTTTTTCTCTATCAACTTATCATTATACATTCTATCAAGCTGTTCCTTGATTGTTTTCAATGTACCGACAACCCTGTCATAATCCATACGCTTTGGACCAATGATTCCTATGGTGCCCTTCATACCACTCCCAAGCTCATAGGTTGCTGTTACAACACTACAATCCTTCATTGTCTGGATTGGTGTTTCATCACCAATGTATATCTGAATCCCTTGTTTGCTTTCTTCTGAAAGAGTATCATTAACCAGTTCCGTTAAGAGTTGCTTTTCTTCAAAGGTTGTAATGAGTTCTTCTGCCCTCTGCTTATCAGACAACTCAGGATATTTGAAAATATTCGTTGTACCGCTTGTATATATCTCCAAATCTTCATCTGCTCTGATGGCATCTGCGACTGCATCAATGACATCACCAATAATATCACTATGAATACCTGCTTGTTGCTTCATTGCTGCTATCATACCAAGCGAAATTTCCTCTAAACTTAATCCATTCAAGTGTGTATTGAGCAATATATTCAGCTTCAAAAGTGTTTCCTGATTCAATGCCTCTTCCACATATATCATATGATTTTTAATCACATTGCCCTCTACTACGATAACTGCCAATATCTGGTGTTCATCTACTGCAGAAAGCTGGATAAATTTTAATTTGTTACCGCGATACTGTGGTGCGGAAATCATCGTCGCATAATTCGTATTCACTGCAAGAACTTTGGCAACCTGCTTGAGCATCTGGTCAACTTTTTCTTCCTTTTCTAAAACCATCTCCCGAAGTTCTTCCACTTCTCTGACTTTGTCTTCCATCATATGGTCTACGTATAATCGATAGCCTTTGTCTGATGGAATTCGTCCTGCGGATGTATGCGGCTGTAAGATGTAGCCGAGTTCTTCCAAATCTGCCATTTCATTGCGGATGGTTGCGGAACTTAAATTCAAATCGGTATACTTTGAAATTGTTCTGCTGCCTACAGGCTCCCCGGTTTCTAAATAATTACGGATAATGGCCTGCAAAATTTTCAATTTTCTATCATCTAACTGCACTCCATCACCTGCTCCCTTTTATTGTTAGCACTCATCAAAAGAGAGTGCTAATCACTTCTTACCTTAAATTATCACTATCTATATCTATTGTCAACATTATTTCTAAAAATAATTTATTAAAAAATTCTAAAGCAATCCGATACACTTCCTACCAATGCAACATATTAATCTCAAAATATATTTTAAAAGCTTCCTATAATACAAAAAGGAATCAGAATAATCTGATTCCTTTGTATACTTATTTGATTCGTATGTATTCCTTCTTACATAATATAGAAGAAACCCATTCTTAGATGAAGAAGCTTCCTGTTACGTCTTTGTTAATTACGTAATATGCGATACCTTCTTCTGGTTTTACATAAAGTTCAACTGTTTTGAAATCTGCAACTTTCTGATTTAAATCATACTGCCAAACATCTTTTGCAATATTTACAAGATCTTCTGTTGTATATGATTTGCCGCTAAACTGAATATTAACAGTCTGTTTTACTTCTGCTTTCTTAGCAGGAGCTTTTTTAGCTGCTGTTTCTTTTGCTGCTGCTTTTTTTGCAGGAGCTTTTTTAGCTGCTGTTTCTTTCTTTGCTGCTGTTTCTTTTTTAGCTGCTGTCTTTGTTGTTGCTTTTTTAGCAGTTTCCTTTACTTCTTCTTTTACTTCAGCTACAGGTGCCACTTCTACTGCTTTTACTTCTGCAGCTTTTGTAGTTGCAACTTTTGCTTTAATTTTTGCTTCAGCCATTTCAAAATTCTCCCTTCACACAATGCGATGATTGTGCTTAAATAAAAGATTATATGTTACATTATTAATTACATGGGGCATTGTAGCGCATATACGCGGATTTGTCAACTATTTGCCTTGTTTCTTTCAATTTCTTCTGGTTTTCTTTCCATCGGAATGGTAATCGTAAAGCAACTACCCTGACCCAATTTACTCTCTAAATTTATTGTTCCTTCATAAAATTCTATAATATGTTTAACAATAGATAGACCTAATCCTGTGCCTCCCAATGTTCTACTTCTTCCTTTATCTACGCGGTAGAAACGTTCAAAAATACGTGATTGATCTTCTGTTGGAATCCCCATACCATCATCTGTTATTTTGATTAATAAATCTGTAGTATTTCTGGATACCTGAATCCAGACATTGCCTTCTGGATGATTATATTTAATACCATTACTAATCAGATTTACCAGTAATTCTCTTAGTTGTTTTGTGCTTGCCTCTATGGTAATCGGTTCACATTCGCTATGAAGTGCTACCTGATAGCTATCTGCCAACGGCTCCACTGATTCGAGAATTTCCTCTACCAAAGGTGCCATGCGCACCATAGAAAATGTTACATTTGCTTCCTTTGTCTCAAGCTGCGAAATCATTAGAATATCATTAATTAATACGGTCATATTATCTGCAGATTTTCGGATACGCCTGATAAATTTTTTCTTTGTATCTTCATCCGTCACAAATCCCTGTTCTAATAATTCTGCATAACCTTTAATTGCAGTAATTGGCGTTTTCAACTCATGGGAAGCATTGCTAAAAAATTCCTGTCGGATTTTTCTTTCTTTTTCCACACGTTCTAAATATTCTTTCATGCTTTTTGACAATTTCACCGTCGTATCCGATATTATGTTTAGTTCTGGGTATTTGTAATGTTTAAAATGGAAGTCAAATTGACTTGTACCTGCTTTTGTCATCTCCCTTGACATTTCCTGCAAGGGACTTGTAATTGTTTCGGTAAAGCGTAAGCCCATTATTGTAGACGCAATCATTGCAACCAGAAACCCGATTCCAAGCACAGGAAAAATCGTTGCCATGTACTCTTGAAATCCAGTATAAGGAATCGCAACTCTGATAATATAGTCTTCTCCCTCGCCTGTATGTGACATACCTGCTACATATAGCATTTTAGTTCCAAAGGTTTCCGATGTCCTGGCAGAATACCCAATTTCACCACGAATTGCTGCCTGAATCTCTTCTCTTTCTAGATGGTTTTCCATGCCGCTTACTTTATCAGTTTCTGTATCAGCATACACAACTCCAGTTGGTGATATAATTGTAATACGAATCGAATCTGTCTGTGAAACCAATCTTTTCAAATCATCCACCTGACTTTGGAAATCTTCATTAATATTAATATAATAATCCATAACATATATCATATTACTAAGATGTCTTATGTTATCTTTTAATATCTGCTTTGACATAATATAATATGAGACACCGCTACTAATAACGAGTGCCAAAATCAAGACGCAAAAAAAGCGTCTAAGAATCGCTTTTTTCATTCTCCGTTTTCTCCTTCTGACAATGCAAACCGATACCCAACGCTTCTAATGGTTCTAATATATTTACTTCCTTCTTCTCCTAACTTCTGACGTAATGTCCTAATATGAATATCCAATGTTCTTGTTTCTATTTCTGCATTATAATCCCACAATTCATCTAGTAGCTCTTCTCTCGGCACTGCACGTGCACGATTTTTTACAAGATACATTAATAGTTCATACTCTTTATAAGTAAGAATCACGGCATTGCCATCCATAGTAACTTCTCTTGTTGCAGTATCAATTTTTAAAGCCCCTAATTCTAACTTTTCATTTCCACTGGATGTTTCTTTTGTAGTTCTTCGTAACAACGAGCGAATCCTTGCTGTTAATTCCAAAATACCAAATGGCTTTGTGATATAGTCATCCGCACCGCCATCTAATCCTACTACTTTATCATATTCCTTGTCTTTCGCAGTTAGCACAATAATTGGAATTTGCTTCACATCTTCTTTGGTTCTAACTACTTTGATAGCAGAAAGACCATCCATCCCTGGCAACATCAAATCAAATATTGCCAGGTTCGGTTTTTCTTCTTCTATGCAATCCAGAGCTTCTTCTGCTGTTTCGTAAGCCAAAACCTGATATCCATAACCTTCCAGAGCAATTTTTACTAATTCTCTGATATTTTCATCATCTTCTATTACAAATATTTTTTGCATAAGAAACGCTCCTGTCTTTAGGAATAACGCAATTTTTACTGTTCACTTGCAACATATCCTGCTATATTGCTTGCATGATCTGAGATTCTTTCTAGATTGCTGATAATATCTAAGAAAACAACACCACTTTCTGGTACACATTTTCCTTTGGATAGTCTCTGAATATGTTTCTCACGAAGTTCTTCTTCTAAAGCATCCACTTTATCTTCATATTTTTCAGTTTCTTTTACTGCTGCAAGACTGTTTTTCTCTCTTGCCTCAAGCGCATTTACAAGGGCTTTCATAGCCACTTTAGAGATGCTTTCCAAATCCTTTGTTCCTTTTTCAGAAAACTGAACTTTATTATTTTTCATCTCTTCAGCGAGTTCTGCGATGTTATCCGCATGATCACCAACTCTTTCGATATCACTTATCGTATAAAGAAGGTTCTTTACAAGCAGATGCTGTTCTTCTGTCAATGATTGATTATTAATCTCTGCAAGATACGCTGTTAATTCTTTTTCCAATTCATTCACTACAGATTCTGTACGGTGTACTTCTTTTATCTGTTTCTTATCTAAGTTTTCAACTGCTAAAAGAGCGAGTTGAGTATTACTTAATGCCACCTGCCCCATATGATTTACTTCTTTTACGGCTGTTTCAATTGCAAGTGCAGGACTAGCAAGAAGTCTTCTGTCAAGACGTCTCTTAATCTCATCTGTAATCGATTCTTCTGTTTTTTCTTCCTCAACTGTTTCTTTGATAATTTTCTGAGACAATTTTACAAGTGCATTGGCAAATGGGAATAAAATAATTGTATTTGTCACATTAAATACTGTATGGAAAATAGAAATTTCTACACTATTGATTGTAGATGCCGCCCATGCAGTATTCACTTTAAAAATAATATACATAGCAATTCCAAAAATAATTGCACCTAAGGTATTAAAAAGCAAATGAATCACAGATGCTCTTTTAGCATTTTTTCCAGCACCTGCACTAGAAATCAGTGCTGTTACACATGTACCGATATTCTGTCCCAATGTAATAAAAATTGCGGACTGCCAGTTTACAACACCATTCATAGCCAGTGTCTGTAAAATACCTACAGATGCTGATGAACTTTGGATAATTGCTGTTACAACTGCACCTGTTAGAATGGCAAGAATTGGGTTCTTACCTAATACAGTAAATGCCTGTGCAAAAATTGGAGCATCTCTATAAGGTGTAATTGCACCAGACATAAATGTAAGACCAATAAATAAAATACCAAAACCTACTAGGATTTCTCCGACTTTTTTCTTCTTCTCTGCTTTTGCAAACAAAATACAGAATGCACCAATACCTACTAAAACTGGCGCAAAGAATTCTGGCTTAAAGATACTGCCCCATTCACTCATGGATACAATCCATGCCGTAATGGTCGTACCTATATTGGCACCCATAATAACGCCAACTGCCTGTGTCAAATTTAACATACCCGCATTAACAAATCCGACTACCATAACAGTTGTTGCTGATGAACTTTGGATGATTGCTGTAATACCCGCACCAACTAAAACCGCAATCAATCGATTCTTGGTCAGAAATTCCATCAGTTTTTTCATCTTACCACCAGCGGATTTCTGTAAACCATCTGCCATAATGTTCATACCGTATAAAAACATTCCCAATCCACCGATAAATTCAAACAACATTCCTAAATCCTGAATTGACATTTTTCTCTCCTCATCTCACAAGTTTTTCAAAAAATTCACGTGTACATCCTTATTATAATAGAATTTACATTAAGCGTGTGTAAATTTTAAGTAAAATATGTGACTTTCTATTTGAACCAAACGACGGCAAGTTTCACAATCCGTCTTATTAGACAAAATAGGGGAGATGCTAGTGCATCTCCCCTGAATAAAATCATACTGATTAGTTTGTGATAACCTGTTCTGTTTCTTTGTCAAATACGTGAATTTTTTCAACGTCAAGAGCAAATTTAATTGTATCGCCAGGTCTTGCTGTTGTACGGGAGTCAACTCTTGCTGTGATTGGGAATTCTTCCAAATCAAAGTATAAGTAAACTTCTGCACCAAGTAATTCGTATACTTTAACTGTTGATTCGAATACGCTCTGTGGAGATGTTTCGATGAACATTTCTGAATCATATACATCTTCAGGACGAATACCGAATGTAACTGTTTTTCCATTGTAACCGCCATCGATTAATTTTTTAGATTTTGCTGGTGGAAGTGGAATAGCACGTCCAGCAACTTTTAAGCTAGCAACGTCGCCACTTACTTCAACAACTGCATCTAAGAAGTTCATCTGTGGTGAGCCCATGAAACCTGCTACGAACAGATTCTGTGGTTTTTCATATAAGTTCTGTGGTGTATCAACCTGCTGAACAACACCATCTTTCATAACTACGATTCTTGTACCAAGTGTCATAGCTTCTGTCTGGTCATGTGTTACGTAAATGATTGTTGTACCTAATCTCTGGTGTAATTTTGCGATCTCAATACGCATCTGTACACGAAGTTTAGCATCAAGGTTTGATAAAGGTTCGTCCATAAGGAATACTTTAGGATTACGAACGATAGCACGACCCATAGCAACACGCTGTCTCTGACCACCTGATAATGCTTTTGGTTT
>JAFUQM010000004.1 GCA_017472325.1 Lachnospiraceae bacterium | reverse complement strand
TTTTTATCTTTGAGATGAGTGCTGCTGGATTCAATAAACCAAACAAATAGCCAATCATCATACTCAGTACTACTTCTAGCATAATTCACTTTCTCCTTTGTCCCATCATATACAACTAATAATTATAACTTAAAAAAACAAAAAAGAAAGACTGTTACACATCCGCGTTTATCATCTGCATTGTGTAACAGTCATAATCTCACTATTCTATATTAAATTCTGATACTTCATTTAGAAAACGCCAAAACTAGGTTATCGTCGCGCCTATACATATGCTTTATTTTCTGTAAAACTCAAACAGTTCTTCTACGGTTGCTTACTATCAAAATCAGGTGCTAAGAAATACTAACATTTTCCTAAAATGAGTACTCTATGCAAAAATAAAAGCAAAGATACAAGTGCATATAGCAAACAATGTCAGATAAGAAAGTATTATCACACATCATGAATATGCTTGTTATATTTTGCAACAAGCTCTTTCTCCCTTACATTTCTTTCACAAGTTGTAATTCCATGCACCCACATAATTCTTTTGTCTCAAGATTATTGTGTGGCATTTCATAGATGTCCTCTGCTGCATATGACATCCAATATGCTGGCACCTGATGTACAAATCCACACACAGGACATTTATACAAATACATCTCCATATCTTTTCCTCTCTTCCATTAGCTTATCTTTCGTCTCCCATAAAGAATAATGCCATAGTCCCTGGACCCGAATGTGCACCGATAACAGGACCCACATAATTAATCAAAAAACTTTCAATCCCAAAACGCTTTTTAATCTCATCACGTACTAACTCTGCATCCTCGAATGCGTCTCCATGACTAATAAATACAATATCATTATTATCTTTATAACTACCTATATGCGCTTCCATATAATCTACAAGTGCCATTAAAGACTTCTTTCTGCCTCTGACTTTGGAAATTGCGGTCAGATGCCCTTCTTTATCCACATGCAAAATAGGTTTTATGCCGGCAAGTGTGCCAACGATAGCGGTTGCTTTACTCACACGTCCACCACGGTGCAGATGATTCAAATCATCTACAGTAAATACATGTACAAGATTCTGTAAGTGTTCACGAATCCACTGTGCTGTCTCCTCCATAGATTTGCCTTCTGCGCGCATGGAAACCGCTTTATAAACCAAAAGTCCCTCTCCAAGAGATGCTGATAATGTATCAACTACCATAATATTACAGTCATCTCTCTCTTCCATCAGTTCTTCTGCTGCAAGTCTTCCACTGTTGTATGTACCTGATAACCCTGATGAAAAGGCAATATATAATATATTTTTATTCTCTTCCAAATATTTTTCAAAATGCTCCTTCGCATCCTCAGGATTTACCTGCGCTGTTGTAGGCATTGCGCCACCACGCATCTTAGCATAAAAAACATCTTCTGCCAATTCATTATGTTCTGTATACTGCACACCATCCAGTAAATAGGTCAGATATAAACATCCAATATTATGTTCCTTTAAAAAGTCCTTTGGTAAATCTGCTCCTACATCTGTTACAATTTTAAAATTTTCCACGTTTATCCTCCACTCACATACCCTCTTGCACAGACAACGAGACGTTTATAAAACTACGTCTCGTCGCTCTGCTATTCTTTATAATAGATTCTAACACTTTCTGATAAAAATAGCTAGACTATTTCTTCGCTTCTGGTAAACGTAATCGAAAAAACCTTTTTGCAAGTTGTTTCATATTAATAGGCAGTAGAGGATAAATATAGCTTTTATCTGCAACTGTTTTATTTGTAATAATTGAAAAAACTAATACAGCAACACCTGCAATATATCCATAGATTCCCAGACATGCCGTCAAAATCAGTGTCAAAATCCGAATAAATTTGATTGCGTAACTGAGTTCATAATTGGCCTGCGTATAACTTGCGATGGCTACAAATGCCATATATAAAAGCACCTCTGCGTTAAACCAACCACTGGATACTGCAAACTCACCTAGTACGATTGCCGCCATAACACTGAGTGGTGTACTCAACATATTCGGCGTATTTACTGCTGCAAGGCGTAAGCCGTCAATTGCCAGCTCCAATAAAAGGAACTGCCATATAAGCGGAATATTCGGCGTCTCTTTTACCATAATGAATTCAAAACCAGTCGGTATCCACTCTGGTCTCTGCATGAAAAGCAAAAAGGTTGGTGTCACAAAAAATGTCATAATCGAAATAAAAAAACGTGACAGTCGCAGATAAGTTCCTGTAATCGGTGGAAAATAATAATCATCTGCTTCTTCCACAACATCAAAAATAGATGTTGGCATAATCATTGCTGACGGAGAATTATCTACCAAAACTACAATACTCCCTTCCAACACCTGTGCCGCAGCCGTATCTGGTCGTTCCGTAAACTTAAACTTAGGAAACGGATTAAACCAGCTTCTTGTATATAGACATTCTGCCAGACTTTCCTGATTCATCGTTAGTGCATCCACCTGAATATTTTGAATTCTCGATTTTATCTTCTCTAAAAAATCATGGTCCACTCTGGAATCCATATAACATAACACGACATCTGTTCTTGAACTTGTTCCTGCATTCATCATTTCCATTCTAAGGTCAGGTGTCCTGATTCTTCTTCGAATTAATGCTGTATTAAATACGATTGTCTCTACAAAACCATCTTTAGATCCTCTCAGTGCCTTATCCTTTTCCGGCTCCGACACACTTCTGGCAGGATACGTTCTTGCATCAATCAGAATGCATCTGTCATATCCATCCACAAATAACGCAAAAACACCTGAAAGCACGCTGTACGTAATCTGTTCCCACTCATCCTTTAAATCCACTTCCACATGTGGCATAAAGCCTTTGGACATCATATGTGCATTATCCGGCATATCCTCCGGTTTAATACTAATAAAGTATTGAAGCATTTTCTGCATTGTTTCATCCTTACAAAATCCATCAATAAAATAGATACATGCTTCTCTACCACCTATATGCATCACACGATACACCAAATCAAAGCTTTTATCCACCTGCATTTTTCCATTAAAATATGCCATATTCTGCGCAAGAGAGCTTGTCATTTTCGTATTATTTACGCTTTCTTCCAAATCAAAAAACTCCTTTCCGGACAGTTTTATTACTACTATTCTGTCTGAAAAGAAGTTCTTTTATACACGAAACACAAACAAAAGATTGTTGCTTTCTGTAAAAATCTTCGCAAAAATGCAACCGTCGTCTGTCTTTATTTTGTTGTACTACCAAATCCACCATTACGGATACCAGTTGCATCATCATCTACTGTAATACCATACTCCAAGAAAATACCCTGCATAAATCCAGTACCCTGTTCAATCTCTACAGTTTTACCTTCATTGGAATCATTTGTGATCTTAGCAAAAATATGACCTTCGTTATCGGAATAAAAATAATCACTATCAATAATGCCAACTGTATTATTTAACTGTAAACGATACTTAAATCCAAGTCCACTTCTTGGATATAATTTTAATACCCAATCCTCTTCCATCTCTGCCCGAATACAAGTTGGAATTTTTATCGTTTCTCCTGGCTTTAATGTAATCGAAAACGGGGCAAAAAAATCATATCCTGCACTGCCACTCGTTGCGCGTGCTGGAAGTTTTACAGCATCATACACAGCCATGATTTCCGCTTCACTATATGTTGGAAAATGTTCTTTGAAACCTTCTGCAAACTGTTCTATGCTTACTTTATGAAACTTTGCAATTCTGCGCATATTGGTATACTCCTATATCTATCATGAATAGTCTCCACAATGCAACACTGGCAATGATGGATCCGTTTGTTTTAATGTCTTTTGTACATCGATTACTCTCTGGTTTTTACTTCCCTTCCATAACAGCTTTGTATCTTTCTGTTCTTGCACAAATTCACCGTCTACAAGAACATCAATGTAATGCATGATTGGATAATGTTTGATATTATCCCAGGAATCTCCTGTATATAACCAGATTGTCTTATCCGGATATCTTTCTTTAATCTCAGCCATCAGATTACGTACATCCACTCTATTGGCAGAATGTAACGGATCTCCGCCCGAAAAGGTAATACCCGATATATAAGGCTGATCAAGTTGTTCAAAAATCTCCTGTTTTGCCGCTTCGTCAAAGACAAGACCACCATTGGGGTCCCATGTAATTGGATTATGACATCCCTTACAGCAGTGCGAGCAACCAGCAACCCACAAAACAACCCTAAGACCATCGCCATTAAGCATATCGTCTTTTGTAATGTTATGATATCTCATAATTTACATGCTCTTCCTTTCTGCAATTTCTGCCATTTTAGCATCATTTAATCTTGTATCTCCATGCACTCTGGAGTAGGATAAATACCCATTCATTCTGTCAATTTTGGTCAGATTTCTACTACCGCATTTTGGGCATACATCCATTTCAAGTTCCTGATGTCCGCAGTCATCGCAATAAGCCAGAGAGAGGTTAACTCCTTCATAAAAGCCCATATCCATTGCACGTCTGATCAATGTTTTTACTGCTTCAATATTATAATCTATAGGATATTTTACATACTGAATCTTACCACCGTTGGATAACTCCCAGAAGCGGAATTCCAGATTCTGTTTCTGAATCGGTGTAATATCTTCCGCAACATGGCAATGGAAACTGTTACTAACATACTCTCTATCGGATACCCCTTCCACAATACCATATTTCTTACGGAACTGCTGTACCTGAAGTCCACACAGATTCTCTGCTGGTGTACCATAAATTGCGTACAGATTGCCATCCTCTTCTTTAAATACATTAATCTTCTCATTAATATATTCTAATACTTCTATTGCAAACTGTCCGTCTTCTACCAAAGATTTTCCATTATAAAGCATCTGCAATTCATTCAATGCTGTAATACCAAAAGAAGCAGTTGCTGATTTTAAGATTGGTTTAATTTTATCTGTCAACTTGAGATTACCGCCTAAAAAACCACCTTCACAATATGCAAGCGGATTGGTAGACGCACGCATCTCGCCAAGATAAGCATATGTTCTAATATGCAGATTACGAATTAAATTCAAATAATAATCCAATACCTCGTAGAAATCCTTGCTCTCCTGTCTGGATTTAGCAAGAATCATTGGCAAATGCAGAGAAACTGCACCTATATTAAAACGTCCTACGAAAATAGGGCCGTCCTTTTCATCTGCTGGATGCATTCCACCTCTCTCATACCACGGAGATAAGAACGCACGGCATCCCATAGGTGAAATAATTTTACCATACTGTTTATACATGCTCGCAATGTAGCCTTTTCCTGTCAGACTCAACCAGTCAGGATACATTGTTTTAGCAGAGCATTCTACTCCTGCCTCAAATACATCTTCCAATTCTTTCCCTGGTCCATGTAAATTCTCATCATATAAAAATACAATCTTTGGGAATAACACTGGTTTTTTACACTCTGCTTTTCCCTGCCCTCTTCTTCTGACATTTAACATAGAAATGGTCGCCAGTTTCGCAAATCTGCCTGTTCCAGTACCTGCAGTTACAGTAATAAATGGATAGTCCCCACGACTACTTGCAACCGTATTAAACTTATACTCCCAGCCCTGAAATCCTTGTTCATATTCCCTTGTCACATCTGCATATGCTTCTGCTTCTGCAGTTTCTTTATCAATTCCAAGTCTTTCATATTTCTGGATGCTCTTTTGATATGTTTTCTCTGCATACGGCTCTAAAATCATATCAACGCTTGGCACCGTGAATCCACCATACTGTTGGCTTGCAGCGCTAAGCACAATATCTCCGATAACATCAAACGCAACGTCTAGTGTCTTTGGTTCGTTATACCAGATATTTCCCATCTCAAAGCCACCTGAAAGCACATTCTGTACGTCAAAAAGACAACAATTCATTGTGTCACGTCTTGCAGACATATCATGGACATAAATATAGCCATCGCGGCATGCCTGAATTTCTTCTGTTGTCATAAAAAACTTCTGATATAACTCTTTATTTAACTGGTTAAATACCAAACTTCTCTTTGTGGATACAAGTGCAGAGTCAGTATTGGCATTTTCTTTATCCCCTACATACATGATAGCCTGACTTTTCTTATATACATCATCTAACATGCGTACAAAATCCTGCTTATAGTTGCGGTAATCCCGGTAACTTTTTGCTACAATCGGTTTTACTTCTTCCAAAGCACTTTCTACAATGTTATGCATAATCGGAATCGGAATTTCATCCCGGTTTAATTCATCTACTTTATCTACAACATACTGGCAGATATGTCTTTTCTCTGCTTCCGTAAACTCCGTCAATGCTCTATATGCACTTTTTCCAACAGCATTTACTACTTTCTGTACGTTAAATTCCTCTGTGCTGCCATCCTTTTTCACCATTTTTACTGGTCTCTTTGTATGATATTCTTTTGAATAATCAACTTCTTCAGCAACTTTCGTTTCTTCAACCTGTGACATGCTTCATTCTCCTCTTACCTGTCTTTTCCCCTTATTATCGCCTTTTTTGCAGATAATATAATTTGTCGTTATATTGTGGTTATCCTTTTTATGTTCAACTATATCTTGTGGTCAATATCCTTAGTATAATGGAATCCCCTTAGGCTGTCAATAAACGAAGTTGTAAATTCTACTGTCAAATATTCACAAAAAAAGAATGACCAATTTGTATAGGATGATGCTTTCCTCTACAGACTGGTCATGTCTTATTTTGCATATTTACAGGCTTTTTAGCCATTCTCCTGTAACTGTTACTGCTTCATTTATATCGTTGACTGGTATAGTCAGTGCAAATCTTACATATCCTTTCCCTAAACTGCCAAAGCTACTGCCAGGTGTACAAAGCACACCTGCATTCTCTACAAGATCTAGTACAAACTGTACATCATCAGTACCATAGTTCTCTGGGATTTTGCCCCAGGCAAACATAGTACCCTCACTTCGTGTTATTGGCCAGCCAACTGCTGTCAGACCATCACAAAGTGCATTACGTCTTTTTTCATATTCTTCACGCTGTTGTAAGATAAATGTATCAGGACCATTTAATGCAGCAATCGCACCATATTGTACTGGAAAAAATGTACCGTAGTCTATCTGTGACCTGAGTTTTTTAAATGTCTGTACGATTTTCTCATTACCTACAAGAAATCCAACTCTTGCACCTGTATAATTATAAGATTTTGATAAAGAATAAAATTCTACACAAATATCTTTTGCTTCTGGAATAGACAAAATTGAGATTCCTTCTCTGCCATCATATATAATATCAGAATATGCATTGTCATGAATTATGATTATCTCATGCTTCTTAGCCCACGGAATCAGCTTCTCATAAAAACTTCTAGGCGCTGTTTTACAAATAGGATTCATAGGATAAGACACAATCATAAATTTTGCTTTTTGCAAAATCTCTTCATCCATATGGTCAAGGTCCGGTAAATACGCATTTTCTTCAATTAAATCATATGTAACAAGTTCTGCTTCTGCCAAAGATGGTCCAATAGAAAAGATTGGATAGCCTGGATTAGGTACAAGTACCACATCCCCTGGATTGCAAAGTGCCAGTCCGATATGAGTAATCCCCTCCTGAGAGCCATAGACAGACATAATTTCTTCTGCTTTCAGTGTAACACCGTAGCGTCTTTCAAAACGGCCAATCACTGCCTGTGTTAACTCAGGTAAATCATTGAGTGCATATTTATAATTATCAGGATTCTTTGCTGCCTCTGAAACAGCCGCCATAATGTGATCTGCCACAGGAAAATCTGGTGTCCCAACAAACAGGTTATACACCTTTTTCCCAGTTGCTAATACTTCCTGTTTCTTTTTCTCCAATACATGAAAAATCCCTTCTTCATAATCCTGCATACGTGCTGCAAATTGTAATTCCATTTTCTTTACTCCTTTATCCTTCAAAAATTGAGTTTACTGCCTGCAATCTTCATACCTCATAAGTTGCTGCCATTACAAAAGGTGTTCAATATATGAACACCTTCATTCTGCTTCTCTATTAAGACTCTGCAGTCTCATTCTGTACACTGGCACCCTCTGCCACTGCTTTGCTATCTTTAGCTTTTCTCCATTTAATACCAATGAAGCAGCCTGCCAGCATAAGCGCTGCCATAATGATTAATAAAAGAAAATAACTCATAAAAGAATTTAAAAATAAAATAAGGTTTTCCATCGCATCTGCTCCATTTCTGAATATATTTACTCTGTATATCTTACCACTTATTCTATCGTATCGTCAAGTAAGTTATCACCATCTGCTGCCGTTGTCGCAAGCGTATCACACCGTTCATTCTCTGGATGCCCGTCATGCCCTTTTACCCATGTAAATTTTACATTATGCGGTTCCTTTGCCGCTAACAAACGTTTCCATAAATCAATGTTTTTTACTGGTTTGTTACCACTCGTCTTCCAATTTTTTTTCAGCCAGCCATCCATCCAGTTCTGATTGAATGCATCAGTCAAATATTTGGAATCAGAAATCAATTCCACATCACATGGTTTCGTCAACGCTTCCAAGCCAACAATTGCCGCCATTAATTCCATACGATTATTGGTTGTCTTCTTATAACCTGCAGAATATTCTCTTTCGTGCAGCGTTCCTTTGGAGTCAACATATTGCAATACTGTTCCATATCCACCTGGACCTTCTGGATTTCCTCTTGCTGCACCATCAGTATAAATTGTTACTTTCATATATTGTATTACCTTTCATCATTGTTATTCTTCCTGATATCTGATGACTCAACTTTCCAGTTCCCTTCTGTTAAAAAGGTAGTTGCCATTTTCTCTGCCTCATTTATCAGTGTCTCTTCATATCCCATAATACCAAGCAATTTTATTGCATTACGTGTTGTACTTCTTCCTTCCAACAATTTGTAGCTAAATAGAACATCATTGTCTTCTATTTCTTCTTTAAAATGATAATTATCATAATATGCTTCCAATAAATGCGTCAGCTCTATGTCATGTGTTGCAGCAAAACACATCACATGATCCTGTGCCAGACTTTTTAAAATCTGCATGGATGCTGCAATTCTTTCTACTGTATTGGTTCCTCTTAATACTTCATCCACAAAACACAAGACTGGCAAATCTGACTGCTCTTTTGCCGCCTTCAACACTCTCCTAAGCGCTTTTATCTCTACAATATAGTAGCTGTCACCACCTGTCAAATCATCTCTTAATGCCATAGAGGAATAGATTCTAAAAAATGGTGCAACATACTTATCTGCCAGAACGCAGTGAATCGTCTGTGCAAGAATCGCATTCAATGCAATTGTTTTTAAGAAAGTTGACTTTCCTGATGCATTAGAGCCTGTCAATAACACGCCTCTTTCTGTTACGATATCATTTTTTACCGGATGGGTTATCAACGGATGATATATCTGTTTCGCTTCGATTTTGTTCTCATCTATAAATTCTGGTATCGCATACGTCTGCATAGATGCACGAAATGCTCCGATAGAAATGAGCGTTTCAATATACCCAACAATTGTTAACATCTGGTCAATCTCTTCTTCCTGATTTCTAACACTGGCAAGCATCTGATTGAACTTAATTAAATCCACATGAAATATCATTTTCATATAGATAAAGAAAACATCAAACGGATTTCCATTTGAACTTGTATCAGCCATAACAAGAAAGGAATTTCTCGTAAACTGGTTGAACTTCTTACGATATCCTATAAGTTTTTCCTGTTCTTCCTGGATTACCTCTATTTTAGTTTTCTGTAGCTTATCTGTAATCTGCAACAGTCTCATAATATAAGAAAGGCTGATAATATACGGCTCTATATCTTTCTTGTCCTTCAAATATGTGCTGATATTAAAAATAACAACAGCAATCAAAACAAGCATCCCATATGACGGTATGATAAAACATGACAATACAGCAAGCAGCATACACAAATTTGCCACATGATGCTTTCGATTACTTCTCTTTCCAAGATTACCAAGATAATCCAAATAATCATACAGAGAGTATTTACCCATAGTGCCAAGTTCCATAAATAATTTCTGGAGCGTCAGACGTTCTTCTTCATGTTCCATAAAATACACTATCTGCTCTTCCATTCTGGCAAACTCAGCTTTGTTCACTTTAGGTGTTCGTAGTGTATAATATAAATATTCTGCACCTGCAGAAGAAAGCGTATGATTCATGATTTTAAAAATCTGATCCATATCCAGATCGTTCCAAGTAATATCGTCTATCTGTCCGTCTTTTTGATGTTTATGATAATACTTTGCAATTGCCTCATACATCTCCGGTTTATATTCTCGCTCTGGCAGCTTGCCATAGTGATTTTGCAGCTCCTTTACAAATAACTGTCTGCCTTTTCTATCATCAAGAAATCCCTTCATTGTAAAAATCACAAGCAATACCACCATTGCCGCCGCAAAAATAACATATTCCATTTCTTTTCCTCATTCCCATTTATTCTTCACAAGGTATACATCCTTGCAAAGCTTTTCATATAAGAAAATTTATTATGCAATAAAAAACTGCGTAAATGCATGTTTTATTTCCATAATGCAGTTTTTGCACTTACAAGCCATACTATTTTCATTTGCCATATGACATTCATCATACTTACTGTCATTTTCCTGCATAAGTGCATTTTTATATTTTTGAATCCAGTCGTATTGTTCCCACATATGCATTGGGAATACATAATCTGCAGATGCTTTGGCAAGGAAATAATCCATTCCGTACCGATATGCCTCACCCTGTCTTGGGTCAAGTGGCACAAATGCTGCATTAAAATGCTTTCCTTCCAATCTGTCAATTTCCTTGCCATATGATTTCTTCATATTCTCATTATATAATTCTGTCTCTTCTTCCCAATGCCACCAATTCAAATCCCCTGCATGATAGAAGTTTTTCCCTTCAACACACACAAGAAATGCAACTCCCGCATCTGTTGAACGTAACGTTTCGATATCAATATCCTCATATGCTAACTGTCTGTTTTTCCCAATGTTTGTCATCTTCTCTTTGATCGCAGCCGAAACACCATTTCGCTCCAGATACTTCTCACTCAACTTCACATCCGAGCCTAAGAAAAAATGAATCTTCGGATAAACATCTGCCAAACGAAAGACATTCATATCAAAATGGTCATGATGTTTGTGAGATACAAATACACAAATCAGTTTCTCTTTATCCCATGTTGGAAGTTCCCAACTCTGTTTTGTATTATTCTTCTCTTCCCCTGTATAATAATCAAACAACAATATGTGATGTTCAAGTTCAACCGCAAATCCACTATGATACAAATAAGTAATAATCACGAAGTGTACTCTCCTTATATTTTATCATTCCAATTGTTTTCTTACAATTATAGTACACATTTTCTATCCTCTCAACAAAAAAATCCTTTGGCAGTAAGACCATCTATTGATCTACTGTCAAAGGATTTTAAACTTATTATATATTATTATACTGACACTCTATTATAAAAAGATATATTTCAAAATAAATACAATTGTTAAGATATACATTAATACGCTAATTTTCTTTTCTTTTGCTTTTCCTGTAAGCACGTTAATCATCGTCCACGAAATAACACCAAGTGCAATACCTTCTGAAATGCTATATGCAAGAGGCATAGCAATAATGCAAAGGAATGCCGGAATTGCATCTGCCATATCATTAAAGTCAATCTTTACAACATTACCAATCATGTAGAAGCCTACAATAATAAGCGCCGGGGCTGTTGCAAAAGATGGAATTGCTAAGAATAATGGCGAGAAAATGATAGACAGTAAGAATAACAAACCTGCTACCACCGCTGTCAAACCAGTTCTACCACCCGCAGTTACACCAGAAGCACTTTCTACATAAGTTGTTGTTGTAGAAGTACCAAAAATCGCGCCAACGCTTGTTGCGATAGAATCTGCTAACAATGCACCTTTAATTTTAGGCAATTTGCCATCTTTATCAAGCATATCTGCTTTTGTAGCAACACCGATTAAGGTTCCTAATGTATCAAATAGATCCACAAAAAGGAATGCAAACATAACAACTACAAAATCTAAAATTTTAACCGAAGCAAAATCTGCCTGAAAAACTTGTCCGAATGTTTCTCCTAAAGAAGAGAAATCAAAGCTGATAAATCCCGAAGGAATTGTGGAATACATACCTGCATCTGGGTTTGGAACATACAATCCTATGAATTCACATACAATACCAAGTACCCATGTTGCTACGATACCTAAAAGGATACCACCCTTTACATTTTTAACTAACAAAATTGCTGTAATTAATACACCAATTAACGCAAGTATTGCACCCATTCCCACAGAATTAAAGGTTTCACCTTTGAATGTCTGGTATGTCAAAAGTGTAGCATCACTGTTTACTACTAATTTAGCATTCTGTAACCCGATAAATGCAATAAACAAACCGATACCAACACTTACTGCTGACTTTAATGTAAGTGGAATTGCGTTAAAAATTGCTTCTCGCACGTTGGTAAGTGAAAGAAGAATAAAAATAATACCTTCCACAAATACTGCGAGTAAGGCAATCTGCCATGAATATCCCATGCCAAGAACTACCGTATAAGCAAAATAAGCATTTAAGCCCATACCTGGTGCCAGAACAAATGGATAATTGGCAAATAGTGCCATCATTAATGTTCCAACAAATGATGCTAATGCTGTTGCAATCAGAATAGCATTTGCATTCATTCCTGTCGCGGAAAGGATACTTGGATTAACAGCCAGAATGTAAGCCATTGTCATAAAGGTTGTAATACCAGCGATGACTTCTGTCTTGACATTCGTGTTGTTTTCTTTAAGTTTAAAAAACTTTTCTAACATTTTATGTCCTCCTAGTTCGTCAAAATTGACAATAATTAAAATACATTTCCTATTCTACAACTAATCCTTATCATTTGTCTATCAAATTCTAAAAAAATTCTAAACAGCTTCCATTGCACAACATATACAGTTAATACGTTATATCTAAATTGCTATCCTGTAATTCTCTTTTGAATTTTATACACTTGTGCATAAATTGCTTCTGGCTCTTCTCCTACAGAAAAAATACCGTTCTCATATAATATTTTACCATGTATCATTGTCATTTTTACATTCTGTTTACTACCACTATATACAACGTTATTCGCTATATTCTGAAGCGGCTGCATATTCGGCTGGTGCAAATCTATCATTATCATATCTGCCAGTTTTCCTTCTGCAAGTACATCTACATCCGCAAGCTGTAATGCCTTTGCACCATTGACGGTTGCCATCTGAAGCACTTCTCCTGCCTTTACTGCTGCCGCATCATGTTCCCGCATCTTAGCAAGTCCCGTTACAAGAAACATTTCACGAAACATATCAAGACAATTATTACTTGCCGGGCCATCCGTACCAATGGCTATATTTACCCCTGCTTTCCACAATTCTGTAATTGGTGCAACTCCGCTTGCAAGTTTCAGATTAGAGGCAGGATTAGTCACAGCACTAACACCTTTTCGCGCCAAAATTTGCATATCCTCTTTTGTTACATAAACACAATGATGTCCCGCACCGCCATAATCAAATAGACCCATTTGTTCCAGAAAGGCGACTGGGGTCATACCATACCGTTCCTGACATTCCCTGACTTCTTTTTCTGTTTCACTTAAATGCGTAAATACTGGTGTTTTGTATGTATGCACAAGTTCCGCCATGTCTTTTAGCAATTCCTTTGAACAGGTATATTCTGCATGAATGCCCGGAATAAAACTTAACAAGGGGTCATCTTCTCTATATCTAAGAATACATTCTTCCTGTAGTTTTACTGACTGCACATAATTATTTAATGTTCCAATGATAACGCAACGCATTCCCATTTCTTTACATGCTTCTGCAATCGTATGTGGTGTCAGATACATATCTCCAATCGCAGTAATTCCACTTGTCAGATATTCTAAAATTGCTAGTTTCGTCAATATACGAATATCCTCTCCCGTCATCTTTGCTTCTACTGGAAAAATCTGTTTATTTAACCAATCATGTAATGGTAAATCATCCGCATAAGAACGCAGCAATGTCATACCGGAGTGTGTATGTACATCCTTAAAACCAGGCATAAGCAGATTGCCTTGACAATCTATTTCTCTATCCCATATCTTACCGATGGTATTGTTTCTATTGCAAACTTCTTCTGTATCAGTACCATCTCCAACGTATACAATACGTTCGCCATAAATCCAGACTTCTCCATGAAAAATCTCTTCATCCTGTTGCATTGTCAGAATACGTGCATTGTATAATCGTATTTTCATTGCGTATCTCCTTATCTTATATATTACTTTACATTCCCTGCTCCAAATCCAACGGGAAGCAATTCTTCCAAAGTATATACTTTGTAATCTTCACATGATTTTGCAATAATGACATGAAATTCTTTCGGATTACAGAATTCCATCATTACTTGCCTGCAGATGCCACATGGTGCTGCATAGGAAACTTCGCCAGCCTTACCGCCAACAATCGCAATTGCTACGAATTGAGTTGAACCTTCACTGACTGCTTTAAAAATAGCCGTTCTCTCTGCACAGTTTGTTGCTCCATAAGATGCATTCTCCACATTACATCCGGTAAATATCTTATCATCTTTTGACAGCAGTGCTGCACCTACTTTATAAGAAGAATATGGCGCATATGCCGCCTCTCTTGCATTCAACGCTTTTGTTATCAATTCTCTATATCTATGCTGCATAACCTTCTCCTTTTTATCACATCACACATTGTATATTTATATTATCGCAACCCCTATGTATGCTCAAACCATTTGCATAGTTTCACAGACCATGTTATACTCTTTTTAATTTGAAATTATTACAAGAAATACTATAAATTTAATCAAGAAAGGGTAACAATTATGAGAGATTTTTGTATTACAACAGATTCCAATTCTGATTTACCACAGGAATATATCGATAAATTCAATACTACTATCATTCCGCAATATTATTCTTTTGGAGATACTATTTACGGCGACGAATTACATATGCCACCTGCTGAATTTTATGAGCGAATGAAAAACGGAGAACTTCCACAGTCACAAGCTAACAATCCTGCTGTTATTGAGGATAACTTCCGCGCTATTCTAGATAAAGGAATGGACATTATCCATATTGCATTCTCATCTGCATTAAGCGGTAGCTATAACAATGTCTGTATGGTAGTAAGAGAATTGTTAGAAGAATATACCGAAGCCAAAATTACTGTCATCGATTCCTTAAATGTATCACTTGGGGAATCCCTTATGGTAATCCATGCCAATCAGCAAAAAGCAAATGGTGCTTCCTATGATGAAGTTGTTACAACACTGGAAGCAATAAAAGACCATATTAATGTACAATTTACTGTAGACGATTTGTTCCATTTACAAAGAGGCGGACGCGTCAGCAAAGCTACTGCAGTAGTAGGCAGTGCATTAAATTTAAAACCTTTCCTCTATGTTAATAATGCAGGTGGACTTACCTCCGATGGTACAGCCCGCGGTAGGAAAAAATCTATCCGTACCTTGGTAGAACGTATGAAATCTACACTCGCCCCAAATACAGACTATACATTTCCAGTCGGTATCGTACATGGTAATTGTTATGAAGATGCACAATCCCTTGCAGACATGATAAAAGATGAAACTAATTTTACAAATGTCATCATCAATGACATCAGCCCAAGTATAGGTACACATGCTGGTCCTGGTGCATTAGGTGTCATTTATTATGGACTATCGAAACAGCCTGCAAAGGAAAGTAAATAATACAAGTTATCTAAAATCTCACAATTGCTTCCGTGACCAACTTTTTAAATAGTGGTGCGGCCTTATCTGCGGCTTCCTGTACTTCTGTATGCGTTAATGGTTGCTTTGTCATCCCTGCTGCCAAATTGCATACACAGGAAATACCGCAGATTTTCATTCCCATATGATTTGCTGCAATTGCTTCCACCACAGTACTCATCCCTACCGCGTCAGCACCTAAGGTACGAAGCATTCTGATTTCCGCTGGTGATTCAAAAGATGGTCCTGTTAACTGTGCATACACCCCAGCCTGCAATGTAATCTGATGTTCTGCTGCCGTCTTTCTAATAATATCCTGTAAATCTTCATCATATACATGTGTCATATCCGGAAAACGCGTACCCAATTCATCAATATTTGTTCCAATCAATGGATTTGGAACAAAGCATGCAATTTGATCTGTAATCAACATAAAATCCCCTGCATGAAAATTTTCATTGATACCACCTGAAGCATTGGTCAGAAAAAGAATCTCTGCTCCTAATAATTTCATTAATCTGATAGGCAATACTACGTCTGACATACTGTACCCTTCATAATAATGTACTCGTCCTTTCATACATACAACCGGTACATCATTCACATAACCAAAGATAAATTTTCCTGCATGCCCTGGTACTGTAGAAATTGGAAATCCTGGAATATCTGCATACGAAATTTCTGTTTCAATTTTTATATCCTCTGCATAATCTCCTAATCCAGACCCTAATATCAAAGCTACTTTTGGAACAAAATCTGTTTTCGTTCTAACATATTTCACACAATCTACTACTTTCTCATATACTTTGTTCATAATGTTATCCTTCCTTTCTATAAATCATAACGTTTTCAATTTACTACTTGCATGGCGTTTTTATGAACTAACTTTCATCCGTGCATTCCTTATACTTCTATTACAGCATGACTGCCACCAGTCTTTTCTTTGGTGACAACAATCTGATTTTCAATTCTGTTTTTTAGTTCTGCAACGTGGGAAATAATGCCAACAAGACGATTACCTTCTGACAATCCATTTAGTGTGTTGATAGCCTGTGTCAATGACACATCATCCAGCGAGCCAAACCCTTCATCTACAAACATGGTATCTAACTGGATACCACCCGCATAAGAACGAATCTCATCCGCCAATCCAAGCGCTAATGATAATGAAGCCTTAAATGCTTCTCCTCCTGACAACGTTTTGACACTTCTCTCACTGCCATTGTAATGATCAATAACATCCAGCTCAAGTCCGCTCTGGCTCTGTTGATTTTCTGCTTCTTTTTGCCGTTTTAATTCATACTGTCCCTGACTCATCTTCATAAAACGGATGTTAGCACGGGCAATGATACGCTCAAAATATGTCATCTGAATATATGTTTCAAACATCAACTTATCTTTACCGCTAATCCTGCCGTTTACCGTATCCGAAAGCGCTTTCATCCATTTATAATGCTGCTCTAATTTCTGAAGTTCTATTGAGCGCTTGGATACAGATTGACAAATTCCCTCATTGTTCTTATATTGCACATGAAGTGTATTTCTTTCTGCCACAATTTTATTTTTCTGCAGTGACACTTCGATTTGTCTCTCCTGTAATGTGCTCACTTCGACATATGTTAAATCTACAATCTGTTTCTTCAATGCCGCAATAATAGTTTTACTGTCTGCTATCTCTTTTTCACAAACTTCATACGCCTTTCTAGCTTTTTCCTGTTCACTCTCAATTTGCTCTTTTTTCTTTAGCAAAAGTGTAATTGCTTCTTTTGCCTCATCTTTTTCGGTATATGGAAGTGACTCTCTTAATTTCTCTATCTGCACATCCAATACGGCCATCTCATTTTGTATCTGCATACACTGTGATTCTTTTTCCTGTATCAGCATTGTGATTTCCTGCTGCCTTGCTTCCTTTACAGGAAGTTCTTCTTCCAGTTTCTTTCGCATCTCACATTGTGCATATAATCCGGAAAGTTCTATTTCTATCTGTTCCAATCTACCATTTACAAGCAACAGTTTTTCTTCTGCCTGCTGCCTTATAGCATCTTCTTCGTAAGTGTCAAATATTTTATTAGATTTTTTCCTCAACTCTTTTTGGGATGCTTCTAGCTTTCCTTTTATCAGTGCTGCTTCACCACTGGCTTTTGTCCTCTTGCTTTCTGCCTCCTCTACCTGCCCTTTATAACGTTCCAGTTCCTCTTTACTAATTGCGTTATCTACTAGTACCGCTAATTCCGGATGGTGGAGCGAACCACACACAGGACATTTTTCTCCATCTTTTAGATTACTTGCAAGCATCCCTGCCTGCGCATCATAAAAAATGCGTTCTCTCTTGTCATATTCTTGCTTTGTCATTTCATAACATTTTGCAGCTTTTTCATAGTCCATCTGAGCCTGATGGAAGTTTGTATCTATTTTTTTGTACTGCACATATGCACCTAATAGTTCTTCCACTTCTTCCTTTTGCTGCAGATACTGTTTCTCTTCCTTTTCTATTTCTGCTCTATTTAACGCTGCATTGGTAAGCTGTAATAACTGCTTTTTATCTTCTTCTATGCTATCATGCAATTTCTGCACTTCTTCCCTATGTCGAGTCGTTACTTCACCAAGTTCCAGCACAATCTGTTTTGCCTCTATCTTCTTATGCTGTAATTGCGTAAGTTCATCATAATCAACCAGTCTCTGCTTGGCATTTTCTATCTGCAATGCCAATTCATCCCGTTCTGTGATTCTTGCTTTGGCTGCTTCATACGCATCACTTACTCCAAGTATTTTTACTGTGTTTTCTTCTAATACAAGGGACGCCTGTCGAATCTCTTCCTCTGCTTTCTGTAATGCTTTATTGGTTTCTTCTGCCTTTCCAAGCTGTTTGGTAAGCGCATCCGCATCCGCTTCTATGATATCAAGCTGTTCCTGCACCTTCTCCAGCTTTTCTTTGCTCTTATTTGTTATTTCTCCTATCAAAGTAATCACATCTTCTATCGAGCTGATATGTTTTTTCTTCTTTAGCTTATTTAAAGTAAATGCCAACGCATCCTCTTCCTTCCAGCTAATCCCATCGATATACTGCATAATACTTTTATTTGCATCATCATACTTTTGTTTCAGCCGTCCTGTTTCATCCTTTACACTTAATTGAAATGCAAGATACATTTTCGTGCCAAAAATCTCTCTAAAAATCTTACTTCTTTCTTCTGTCTTAGCAAACAAAAGTTTTAAAAAATCCCCCTGTGCAATCATAGCAATCTGCGTAAACTGTGAACAATCCAAACCAATCAATTCTGTGACTGCCTTCGTCACATCCTTGTACTTCGTTACAGGAGTTCTACCATCTGGAAAAACGAGTTCTGCCTCAGCCTTTTGAAGCGTTAAACCTTCCCCTCTGTCTTTGGGTCTTTCGTACTCGGGATTACGTCTGATATGATACATTTTCCCTTGATACAAAAAATCCATTTCTACGTAAGTTGGCGTATCAACGTCTGCATATTTGCTTCTTAACATAGACACTTCTCTGGATTCTCCACTGGCTTCTCCATAAAGCGCAAAAATAATTGCATCAAAAATAGTTGTCTTACCTGCTCCAGTATCTCCGGTAATCAGATATAAGCCATTTTCACCCAACCTATCCATATCTAGTTCCTGTCTGCCTGCATAAGGGCCAAAAGCACTTATCGTCAGTTTTATCGGTCTCATCTTTCTGCCCCCTGTAATGTTTCAAACAGTCTAAGCGCATATGTCACTTGTTCTTCTTTCATAGGCTGATTGTTCTGTAATACATAAAATTCTTCTAATAGCTGCAATGGTGTCTTTTCCTTCATCTTAGGAAGATGATCTATTGTCTGTCTGGTACGTGTTCTCTTATTATCATAATCAAGACGCATAATATTAGGATAAATTGCCGACAATTTTCCAATTGCCTCTGGAATATCTTCTTCATCCGTTAATGTAATATGCATATAATCATCCACTGGAAAATCCTTATAAAATTCTTTGGCGGTCACTTCCATATAGGTACCTTTTATCTCGCGCATATCATGCTTTGGTACAAATGGAATTGTCTCAAATGTAATATTGCCCTTTTCCTGCATATTTACAAGCAATGCCCCTTTTTGGTGCTTTGTCTCTGAAAAGGAATATTTTAATGGTGTTCCACAGTAACGGACTGTTTCGCATCCAATGTGCTGCGGTCCATGAATATGCCCAAGTGCAACATAATCAAAGGAATCAAACAATGTTACTTCAATATTATCTACACCACCAACAGAAATATCTTCTGATTCACATCGTAACGCTCCAGTCACAAACTGATGTGCCACCAGAACATTCCTTCTTCCCATATCTAGCTTCATATGTTCTATTGCTGTTTTTACCGCATCATGATAAGACTCTATCACCATTTCTGGATAAGTATGTCGGACAGTTGCCGGCTTTACAAATGGTAACATATACACTGCCAGTTCACCATACATATCCTGCAGTATAACTGGCTCTACCTGCCCTGTAAACACAGGGGATACATATATATTGCTGCTGCGAAACAGCCTTGCACCAAATGCAATACGCTCTGGAGAATCATGATTACCGCTAATCATAAATACCGGGATATTTTTATTTGCCAGCTTGGTAAGGAAATCATCAAATACGCTTACCGCTTCTGCGGATGGCACTGGCTTATCATAAATATCCCCTGCAATCCATACCGCTTCCACACTATGCTTATCTATCACAAAAAGAATCTGCTCTAATATATATTCCTGATCCTCTAACATAGAAAACTCATTGACTTTTTTTCCTATATGCAAATCAGATAAATGTAAAAACTTCATATCAACAACCTATACCCTTACAACACTGTATAATACATTTATTTTACCATAAAAAAGGCTGCCTTGCCAAACAGAAGTACTGCTTTTACAAGACAACCCTATACAAAATAAAGCTACACATACAGAAGATTAACATTTCATTAGATAATGATACACACCATACCACCATTGCTGTCATTGACAATTTTTTGCATTGTTTCCTGCAATTTTACTTGGCTTTCATCCCCAATCATCGTTATTTTACTAGTAATTCCATCATTTACAAGCTGTTCTACTGTTTTTCCAAATATATTGGTTTCCCAGATGCCTTCTGCATTGCTGTCCGCATTAGAAATATAAGCAATCAAATCTTCTGCCTGCTCCTGCGTTCCCACAATTGGTGCAATCTCTGTTTCTATATTAGCACGTATCATATGAATGGATGGACTTTCTGCTTTAATTTTAACCCCAAATTTATTGCCATGCCTGATAACCTCTGGTTTGTCTAACACAATCTCATTTCTTTCCGGTGTTACTACACCATAGCCCTTTGCACGGACTGCGTCTATTGCATGTAATACTTTGGTATATTCTTTTTTCATCCTTGCAAGTTCTTTCATGGTAGAAATTAAATGATATTCACTTGTAATATTTTCTCCAATCAACTCACTTAACATCTCATAATAGTAAGCATCATCCACATCCAATACAACACGTACACTGCCATCTGCCATATTAATATTTTCTACCTTACATCGTTTCAAATACTGACTCTCTATTGTCACTGGCTGTTCTGTCACATCTCGAATTACATTGGTATTCTGAAGCAGTTCTTTTACTTTCTCCACAATTTCCATCTTCATCGGATGATTCTGTGATAGCATCTCTACCCATTTTGGCATATAAAACTCAATCATAGAAAGTGGAAATTCATAAAGCACCTGTTCCATAATCATATGAATATCCTCTTTTCTAAGCTGTTCACAATTGACTGGAATAGCTGTTACAGCATACTTTGCTTCGATTTCTTCTGCAGTCTTTTTCGCTTCTGTTGCAAATGGTTTATCGGTATTTACCAGTACTACAAATGGTTTATGTAAGCGTTTTAATTCTGTAATTGTTTTTTCTTCCGCTGGTACATAATTTTCTCTGGGCAGTTCCCCAAAACTGCCATCTGTTGTTATGACAATTCCAATGGTAGAATGGTCATTGATTACTTTTTTTGTTCCTATTTCTGCTGCCTGTGTAAATGGAATCTCATACTCAAACCACGGCGTTTTTACCATTCTTTCAGCAGCATCTTCCATATGGCCACTGGCGCCTTCTACCATATAGCCTACACAATCAATCAGTCGGACTTTGACATTGATATCTCCTCCTAATGTCAATTCTGCTGACTCTTTTGGAATAAATTTGGGTTCTGTTGTTGTAATTGTCTTGCCACCAGAACTTTGCGGTAATTCATCCTGCGCACGCACCTTCTCATGTTCTTCCTCCATAAACGGAAGAACCATCAAATCCATAAAACGTTTGATAAATGTTGATTTGCCAGTGCGCACAGGACCAACAACCCCAATATAAATCTCCCCGCTTGTACGAACCTGTATATCCTTGTATAAATTAAATTCTTTATTATTGTCCATATAAAAATACCTCCGCATATATTTATACTAATATATGGAGAGGTACTTTTGTTTATGACCAGAATTTATTTATTCAACATCAGCTTCTGCATTGCCTGATTCAGTCCATCCACTGTGAGATGATACATTGGAAATTCCTTTTTAATTGCTGTTTCTGCCTCACGCCACGGTGCATCACCTGGTGCCATCTTAGGATTTAGCCATACAATCTTCTTATAATTCTTCTTTAGAAGCTGCAGCCATTCCATACCAGATAATCCGCCATTAGGTCCTCTGTAATTTCCATCCGGCGAATATAACTCTTCTGGTGCCATTGCTGCATCTCCTACAACAATCACTTTATAATCACTGTCGAGATTCCGAAACATCCATTCCGTATCAATCCAGTCACCATTTTCACATTCTGGAGTCTTATACAATTTACTATAAATACAGTTATGAAAATAATATGTTTTCACATCTTTATAATGATTGGATTTATGCACTGCCTGAAATAAATCATTTAACAGTTTACTAAATGGTATCATTGTTCCGCCAGAATCCATCAGAAGTAATAATTTCACAGCATTCTTACGCGGCCTATCCATCACAATCTGCAGATAGCCACCATTATTACATGTCTTATCAATGGTCGCATCCAGGTCAAGCTCTGTTTTGGGAATATCTAGCTTGGTAGAAAACTGACGCAGTTTACGAAACGCAAGTTGAAACTGCCTATTATCTAACATTCTATCATCACGAAAATCTTTATACTTCCTCTCACCAATTACCTGAAATGCAGATTGATGTCCGGTTCTACCACCAACTCTAATACCCCCAATGTTGCCGCCAGTATTACCAAACGAAGTTTTTCCCATTGTACCAATCCAATAGCTGCCGCCATTATGTTCGCTGTCCTGCTCCTTTAAACGTTCTTTAAATCGTTTATCAACATCTTCTCTGTCAATCTGCAAATCCTCTAATTGGTTAAGCCACTGATTCTCATCTTCATTCATCAAATCATTCATCTCTGGCTTATCAAGCCACTCTAACATTTTCTTGGTCAAACCATTATCCGAATAGATGCCTTTAAAATGTTCTTCAAACGCCATATCAAATTTATCAAAATCGGTTTCACTTTTGACAAGAATCATTCTTGCAATATAATAAAACTCTGTCAAACTGCTATTGCATAGGCCTTTATCCAGCGCTTCCTGTAATGTCAACCATTCACTCAGCGTTACATGTAAACCTTTTGCTTTTAATGTATAAAAGAATTTGCTAAACATATTCTGCCCTCTTTCCTACAAGGAAATTTTACGACGTACCGTTTCGAGATCTTCATCTTTTTCACTACAACTCCCACAAATGGAAGTTCTGCACGGATTTTATCTGCAGGAATACCACCTATCTGCAGTGCATTAATCCAATCAATCAGTTCAGATGTACTAGGTTTTTTTCTAATATCTCTATAAGAACGGATATCATAAAAAACATCCATCGCACTCTTTAACAGATTGGCTTCTACATCTGGATAATGTGTTCTTACAATTTCTTCCATTAACTGTGCATCCGGGAAATCAATATAGTGGAAAATACATCTTCTAAGAAAAGCATCTGGCAATTCTTTCTCTGCATTAGAAGTAATGATAACGATTGGCCGATGTTTCGCTTTCACTGTTCTCTTTGTCTCATGAATATAAAATTCCATCTGGTCTAATTCCCACAGAAGGTCATTCGGGAATTCCAAATCTGCCTTGTCAATTTCGTCAATTAACAAAATTACCTGTTCTTCACTGTCAAAAGCTTCTCCTAATTTACCAAGTTTGATATATTTCGCAATATCATCAACGCCTTCTTCTCCAAACTGTCCATCATACAATCGCTGAATGGTGTCATAAACATATAAACCTTCCTGTGCTTTTGTAGTAGATTTAATGTTCCATATAATTAACTTCTTCCCAAGTGATTTTGCAACAGCCTCAGCAAGCATTGTTTTTCCTGTACCTGGTTCACCTTTGATTAACAGTGGCTTCTGTAATGCAATTGCCACATTCACACTTGCCATTAACTGCTCTGACGCAACATATTCGCTTGTACTTCCAAAATTCCCTACTGCCTGATTCATATATTGTTACCTATTCCTTTCCACCCTTTTTATGCGTGTTATATAACTGTTTTCCTATGCATTTTACTTGCATACTCATTAGTTCCATGTTACGATATTCCTGTTGTAAAAGCAAGCATTTATACCACAGAAAGTGAGTGATCATACATGATAAAAGATTTATTTTCAACGCAAAAACCAACCTTATCTTTCGAGGTATTCCCTCCCAAAAAAGAAGAAGAATTTACCTCAGCATTCCATACTCTGGATTCTCTCGCCACACACAATCCTGATTTTATCAGCGTAACCTATGGTGCCGGCGGAAGCAAATCAAAGAAAACTGTTGAAATTGCCTCTTATATTCAAAATCAATTGCATATCAATGCACTTGCGCATATGACATGCGTTGGCTCTACAAAAGCAGATATCATTGAAGTATGTAAGAGTTTAAAAGAAGAAAATATCTCTCATGTACTTGCGCTCCGTGGCGACAGACCAACCTGGATGGAAGATGCTCAATTTAATGCACGGGAATTTACTTATGCTTCTGATATGGTACGCTTCCTAAAAGAAAACTCAGACCTTGAAATTGCAGGTGCATGCTATCCCGAAAAGCATTATGAAGCTACGGACTTTGCATCTGATTTACAACATTTAAAAGAAAAAGCTGATGCTGGCGCAGACTTTTTTATTACCCAGCTCTTTTTTGATAATGACTATTTCTATCGATTTTTAGACAAAGCACACGCAACAGGATTTAGTGCTCCAGTATGTGCAGGTATTATGCCAATTACTTCCGCAAAGCAATTGGGTACTACAGTATCTTTATCCGGTTCTTCTGTTCCAAAGGAACTGGCTGATATCATTGCTACTTATGGAGATGTACCAGAAGATATGCGTAAAGCAGGTATTGATTATGCTATTAGACAAATTTTAGACTTAAAGAAGCGTGGTGTAGACGGCATCCATATCTACACTATGAACAAACCAAAGATGGCTGCGGAAATTGTACGAAGCATCCAGTAAATTCTAATATTTATATTTCAACAAAAAATCCCTTAGAGCGGAGAACTCTAAGGGAATCCCTTAAAAGGGGGAGAAAAGGAGAGGACATACTTTTCATATATTGTTATACTATGTCCTCTAAGGTAACAGCTTTCGCTGATATCCAACTTTGAAAAAGCAATCTTTTATGCCTTATCTGTTATGCTATCACTTCTGCATCCATTCCTTTTTTATCTAGCGAATATCTGGCACAATACTTTCTATGAAAAAACAAATCTATGATACATAAGCAATTCTCTATTTCTTATTTCTTTTCAAAGTTTTTCACTACATTAAATGCAGGAAGTGCATTTCCATCATAATCAAACAATGCCTGATTTGCCCATTCATTACCACATGGACCCTTTTCCTGCATATATTCTAAGGATTCTGGTGTTGCCCAGCCGGAACCTTTGATTGGAAGCCAGCCTGGTTCCCAGTAATAATAACCTTTTCCTTTATCATCAACAACATTGGCAATACGTGTGAAGAAATCTTCAAGGAAATCACACTGTCCCTGTTTTGTCATTGGGTACTCGATTTTCTCTACAAGTTCTGGCTTTGTAGCCATACCTTTTCTCTCTTCATCAGATAATTGCTCATATTCTTTGTAGTCTTCCATTGTAAAGCCCATAGAAACCTCACACACAATTAAGTCTTTTCCATAACGCTTTGCAATATCATTCATATTATATTCTAACTGATCTAATGTTCCATGCCAGAATGGATAATAAGAAAGTCCGATTACCTGGAAGTCTTCGCCTCTCTTCATAAAGTTATCAAACCAATCACGATACATTTCATTATTACCGCCATTATCAAGGTGAATCATAATCGGAATATCTTTATCTACCGCACGTACACCACGGATACCAGCGTTAATAAATCTTGCAATGTTATCGTAATTTGGTTTCTGTCCATTTGGCCACAGCAAACCATTAGTCAACTCATTTCCTACCTGTACCATTGTTGGAAATACATTCTTTTCTTTGAAGATTTCCATTGTTTCTTTTGTATAATCATACATTGCCTGCTCTAATTCATCATCAGTAAAGCCTCTCCAAGCCTTTGGAATTCTCTGTTTGCCTGGATCTGTCCAACTGTCGCTGTAATGGAAATTTAATAAAAACTGCATATCTGCATCCAATACTCTTTTTGCAAGCTCTAATGTTGTTTCTAAATCATTTGTTCCTGCTCCATAAGGAACGCCATCTTCTGTATATGGATTGTGCCATAAACGAAGTCTAATTGCATTTACATCATAAGATTTTAAAATCTCAAGTAAATCTTTTTCTTCACCGTTATCGTAATATTTTGCTCCTAAGCTTTCTAACTCTTTTAATGTGGAAATATCCATTCCCTTTACGAAATCTGCCATAATCTTCTCTCCTGCATACTAACCTGAGTCTTTGCTTACAAAAACCGTGGCATATGCATTACGCATATGCCGCAGTTTATTATAAATTAATCAAAATCTGTAATTCTCTTCATACCGCTTCTATAACGGAATCTTGCCATTTCATTTTTCTCAAGAACATCTTTTTCTGTTCCTGTGTACTGGCATCTCATGCAGTAATATTCCTCTTTATCTTTATCGTAAAACATATCGATGTCTAAATCTCTCATGAAGCAGGATGGACATCTAAAATTTAATTTGCCTTTTCCAGATTGAGCCATGATGCAAATACCTCCTTATCCTTGAGTGTAGTTGTATAACCTAATGTGAACATTGGTGAGAATGCATAACCTTCTCTTACATAACCAGAAACGTCTGCTTTATCTGTTGTCATAGATACTTTTGTTTCAATTGCATTGATTGTTGCAGATACTTCTGTTGCTCCTGCAAGTGCTTCTTCTCTGCATTTGTAAGCATATACGATTTCCTTGCTGTCAGCATCGTTTTTAGCTACAAGGCTGATACCTGTCATATCTTCTGGATATTCTGTTGTACCATAGCATGCAACCATGTATTCATTTAATTCTACAACAGCGTTTGGATCGCTCATTTCAAGAATTGTTCTTTCAATCTTAATGTTTGAGCTTCCTTCTTCAAAGTAAATCTTTGTCTGTAATTTTACAGTTAATTTGTAGAATTCAATATCTACTGGATCCAATGTAAGGATTCTTGTATTTCCTTCCTGGGAGAATTTAGCTTTTGTACGGCATAAGCATAAATCAACTTCTTCTCCGTTGTATGTTAATTTTGCACTACGTACTGTACCTTCACCTGCATAGTGTGTGAAGTAACCTGCACGGTATTTCTCCTGGATAAGGAATGGATAAGAAGCATCCTGTACGTGAGGTGTTCCAATACCAACTTCCCATTTTAATTTTGCAGCATATGGTCTAAGGTCAACGATAGCGCCACCCTGATCCATGTTTACACATGCTCTCATAAATGGGTCTGCATACCAGAATAACTGTTTGTCTGAGCCGTATAAAATATCTTTCCAAAGCGCACATTCTGGCTCTGTGTAAGATTTTTTCTCACGATAGTAGTCAGCAAATTCAGCCATAGTCATGTCTGTTAATTTACCTTCTTTTTTGAGCTGTCCATAGTAAGCCATACCATCTTCATAGGATTTTTTAAGAAGTTCATATGGAGCTTCCCAACGACCCATTTTGTTCATCCAGCCTGGTCCTACGAACATCATGTTATAAGCGTAACCGTTGTTGTATTTTTCAAGTGCACGATACTGGTCAATTAAGTTGTAAAGATATGGATATTCCCATGTCTCTGAATCGTAAATCATACCACGAAGTACGTTCTGTGGATGTGTACCGAAGTTAGAACCATTACCGTCATAGCATGCAAGCAAGTCTCTGGAAAGGTGTGGGATTGCTACGATACCACTATCCTCTGCTTCATTAGCTGCTGGTGCATGTGTGTTCTGTTTGGATGGAATCCATGGGTTCCATGGGCCACCATCAAATAATGTATACCATGAGTTGTTACATGTATGATAAGCCTTTGGACCTTCTTCCCAACATGTTGCAACTGCACATTTTACCATTGGATATTTTTCTTTGATGTAATTTGTTAATTCAGCATCCATGTAGTAAGATCCTGTTGATTCTGGATAAAAACCAAATCTTTCGTAGAATTTACCGAATACGTCGTTAACGATTTCTTTTTTATCTTCCATAGAGAACATCCAGATACAAAAATCTTTTGTTTTATATTTGTCTCTGAACTCCTGGCAAGGAAGTCCTAATAAAGATAATGCAATTTCATCACCGTATTTTTCATGATGTTCTTTTGCCAGTTCTACTGCTTCATCATTGAATAAACTTGCGTATGTCATCTGGATTGTTGTTTTTAATCCATTTTTGTGTGCAGTTTCCTGCTGTAATTTGAAAATGTCAAGTGACTCAGTTAAGAGTGCTTCTCTGCTGATGTCTTCTTCTTTGCCGTGTCCTGTTACTTTCTCCGAGTACTCAGGAACCATTTCCGGACGATGAATAATGTTTACAATAAATTTGTCCATTGCCTCTTCTCTCCTATACGTTTTTTTTGTGTGTTGTACAGCCATGTTCGTTACACTCTGACTGTGGAGTGTGCTACCACAATTGCTTTCAGAATATGCTTTTTTCAATTTCTTGAAACGCTGATGTTTTCTGATGCGCAAGCGGTTGTTCTGATATCATCTTATCACCCCTAAGAAGAAATGTCAATGTATATATTGATACATTTTAAAAAAAATTTTTATGGATAATGCACAAGTAAAATTTTAGACGATTTTCTTTTTACTTCTTCCCTTCTTTTTAGGTGCATGATATAATAAGAACATCATTAGCGCAAGCGGTTGCGTAACCTGTTATAAACATTTTAAAATATGCAAGGAGGGTTTTACTTTGAAACAGGATTGTATCTTATTTGGAGCGGCATATTATGATGAATATATGCCTTATGATCGTATCGAAACTGATATGCAGATGATAAAAAAAGCTGGTATGAATACAATTCGTATTGCTGAATCTACCTGGAGCACCTGGGAACCACAGGAAGGTGAATTTGATTTTACGCATTTAGACAGAATGTTAGATGCCAGTGAAAAATATGGTCTGAATGTAATTGTTGGAACTCCTACATATGCTGTACCAACATGGCTTGTAAGACTGTATCCAGATATTCTACCTGTTACACATGGCGGACAGAATCTGTATGGTCCTAGACAGAATATGGACATTACACATCCAATGTATTTAAAATATGCTGAGCGAATGATTCGTAAACTAATGGAACGTGTACAGGGACGCTCTAATGTGATTGGCTTCCAATTAGACAACGAAACAAAGGCTTATGACACATGCAGCAAATATGCACAACAACAGTTTGTTTCTTATATGAAGGAACAATATCCTGATATTAACGAATTCAACCATGAATTCGGCCTTGATTATTGGAGCAATAGAATTAATAATTGGGCTGATTTTCCTGATATTCGTGCAACAATTAATGGCAGTTTAGGCGCTGAATATGAAAAATTCCAACGTAAACTTGTAACAGACTTTTTCGCATGGCAAGCTGCTATTGTTCGTGAATACGCAACTCCAGACCAATTTATTACACAGAACTTTGATTATGAATGGCGCAACTACTCTTTTGGTATGCAGCCACTAGTAAATCAGTTTGAAGCTGCCAAGTGTATGGATGTTGCCGGCGTAGATATCTACCATCCTTCTGAAAGCGACCTGACAGGTGCAGAAATTGCTTTCGGTGGCTCTATGGGACGCGGTATCAAAGGCAGCAATTATCTTGTATTAGAAACAGAAGCCCAAGGCAATCTCGGATGGCTTCCTTATGAAGGACAGCTTCGTTTACAAGCTTACAGCCACATTTCTTCTGGCTCGAATTCTGTTATGTATTGGCATTGGCATTCCATCCACAATTCCTTTGAGACATATTGGAAGGGACTGTTAAGCCATGATTTTTCAGAAAATGTAACCTACAAAGAAGCAATGCAGATTGGTGCTGAATTTAATGCCATTGGTAGCCAGATTAAAAATCTTCAGAAAAAGAATAAAGTTGCATTTATGTTAGACAATGCTTCCTTAACTGGATTGAAATGGTTCCCAATTAGCGATTCATTAAATTATAATGATATTATGCGCTGGTTATATGACGCATTTTATCACCAGAATATTGAATGTGATGTTATTCCAGTAACCTATGACAATTTAGCAGACTACGAGCTGATTGTAATTCCAGCACTCTATTCTGCTTCCGAAGCTACATTGGCACGTATCAATGCATATGTAGAGTCTGGTGGACACATTCTTGTTACATTTAAGAGTGCGTTCTCCAATGAACACTTAAAAGTGTATTCCGATGCCCAGCCACATGCCCTCACAAACTGTCTTGGCATTACTTATGACCAGTTCACAATTCCTAAAAATGTAACATTAGGAAGCAACGGTAATTCTTATGAAGTCAGCGAATGGTTAGAATTGGTTACACCTTCCACCGCTGAAGTTTGGAATTCCTACGAACATAAACATTGGAGCAAATATGCAGCTATTACACATAACGAATACGGAAAAGGAACTGCAACATACCTTGCCTGCTATTTCGACCAGAAGTACCTAGAACAAGTAATTGCCAGATTATGGACAAAACTGGGTAATGAAATGCCTTCTATTCAGTTTCCTCTCATCTGCAAAGAAGGTATCAATGACGAAGGCCAACTGGTACAATTCTACTTCAACTATTCCGATGATGACCAGACATTCGTTTACAATGCAAATGACGGTGTAGCTTTATTAGATAACAAAGAAATTCACAAAGGTGATTCAATTACAATTCCTTCATGGGATTGCCTCATTGTAAAACATTCTATTTAATTAACAAACTCGCTGTATGCGTTTATCTCTATATCAAACGCATACAGCATATTTTTATGCACAAATACGGCGCAGTCCCGATGGGACCAACGCCGTATTCTTTGTGTGTATGTGTGTGATTATTACTCTTGATATTTGAAAATGGAAATTGCTTCTTCTAAGCTCTTTGCATTTCCGTCCATTGTTGCCGCAGATTGTGTTAATTTTTCTACTGCTGACAACTGAATATTTGCTGCATTTTTAACTTCTTCTGAATTTGCAGCAGTTTCTTCTGATACCGCAGAAATATTTTCGATGGCACATCTTGTATCTACTTTCGCACCTTCAATTGCTTCAATACCTTCGCCAATCTTAGAAAGGTTATTCGTCAAGTTAGAAACAGATTCATTGATATTGCTAAATACCTTGATTGTTTCCTGTAATGATTCTGTCTGGGACTTCATCAATACTTGTGCTTGTTTTGTTGTACCAACTGCATTTTTTGTCTTTGTCTGAATATTCTTAACGATATCTTCAATTTCATTCGCAGAATTCATTGACTGCTCTGCTAACTTACGGATTTCTTCTGCAACAACAGAGAATCCTCTTCCTGCTTCTCCTGCTCTTGCTGCCTCAATAGATGCATTGAGTGATAACAGGTTTGTCTGAGTTGCAATTTCATTAATAGTCGCAATGATATCTACAATTTCTTTGGATGCTTCTTCCAGTGCATGAATCTCAATAGCAACCTCTTCTGTAATAGAAGTTGTATCTTTAATTCTTTCCTGTAAGTCATCTACAATCACAATACCAGAACTAATAATTTCTTTTGTTGTTTCAGAAACTCTGCTAATCTCTTCTGCATTATTAGATACAATGTCAATCTTCTCAGTTAACATATCCATCTGTGACAGACATGCTCCTGCATCTTCTGCCTGAAGCTGTACACCACTTGAAATCTCCTGCATTGCCTGCTGAATAGATTTCGCAGCATCCATCAATTCATCAGAGATTCTTGTAATATCTGATGCTGACTCTGTAACATCTCCACCTACGCCTGCTGTCGTCTGAATAGAATGTTTCATGTTACTTAACATCTTATCAATACTGTCAGCCAGTTTCTTAAACTCATCTTTACGTTTATTCTGTAGCTTAACTGTCAAATCACCTTCTGAAGCTTTTACAAGCGCTTTCTGCATTCTCTTCGTTGCTACTGCAATAGAAATAGAAATTAAAAACGCTGCAATAATCGCAGCAATACATGCAATGATAACAATAACAACTGTTAATGTTCTAATTTCAGAAGCCTGCTCCAGAATAAAATCTTTTGGTATAAAGGAACAGATATATGCTCCCGTATCACCTACACCTGCATAGATAAGCAAATATTCTTCTCCATCAATTTCTTGGTACATGCTTCCACTTGGCTCTTCTGTTGTGATAGAAACCTGATAGTTTTCATATTCGCTTAATGCTTTTTCAAAGCTTTCACCAGCTGGAATCTCGCGACCATCACCTGTCAGAAAATATGCTCTACTACCTTCACAGAATTCTAACTGGGATAATGCTTCAATTACTTTTTCTTTTTTAACATCAATAATGATACAACCGCTTCCTTTTACAAATGGTCTTGTATAGGAAAGGGCATATTTATCATTTGTCTGACCCACTGTTTCATCAACAAAAGCATGACTACCAGCCCATAAAAATTTCAGGCCTTCTTCCTGCATTTTTTTAGCTTCTGCTGATTCCTGATATTTTGCATATGTATTCATCCCCAATGTGCCTACAGAAGAATAGTTCTCACCATAGTTTGTAATAACACTAAAGGAATTTACGAATTCATTGGAAGAAATAATCTTGACAAAGGTCTTATACAGAATCTTATATGCATCCTCTTCATCTCTTGGCGTTGTATACTCAGCCGCATAGTATTTTGTAAATTCTTCATCAGTTACAAGCTTGATAGCCTCCGCTGATACATTATCAATACCTAATGCGAGATAATCTGCTGTACTAATAACAGATGCCATTGATGCTGTTTCATAATTACTTATCATGGCTGTGGACGCCTTGGAATAAGACGCCACACCCAAAATGATAATCATGATAATCGGAATTAAAAAGCCAAAAATAACTTTGCCGGTAATACTCTGTATCAAATTTGCACGATCTAAAGTCTTGGCAATTTTAGCAAAGTCAATTTTTACACCTGATTTTTTATTTCCAGAATCTTTTGGTGCTTTTTCTGCTTTTACCCTTTTGACCTTTTCTTTTTTGACTTTTTCTCTATTTGTCTTTTCTGCCTGTTTAATTACGCTAGCCCAATTTAGTTTTTCTCCCGTTGGAGTTCCTTCTCTTTTCTTCATAGACTTCCTCTTATTCTTTTACTGCAGAACCACCTAAACTTGTTATCATAGTCTTCTGTGTAATTGTAAAGAAAACAATAAATGGAATTGCAATTAAAATTGCACCTGCAGCAAAGTTTGTAAATTCGTTTTTCTTTTCAGTAACAAAGTTGAATAAACCTACTGCCAATGTCATCTTTGCATCGGAACGTAATACCATTTTTGGGAAAATGAAATCCATCCAAGGGTTTGTAAATGCTGTAATTGCAAGGAATGTAATAATAGGTTTTGCAATTGGCATTACAATTGTTGCAAAGATTCTAAAATGGTTAGCACCATCAATTCTTGCTGCCTCATCCAAGCTCTTTGGAATTGTATCAAGATAAGATTTAACCATCCATGTATTGTATGGAATATTACCAGCAAGATAAATTAAAATCAGTCCCCAAAGAGTATCAAGTCCACCAATTCTAAGTAAGATAACGTAAATAGCTACCATACCTACGAAGGAAGGGAAAATCTGTAAAATCAACATTGCCATCATCATCTGTTTCTTCATTGTGAAACGGAATCTAGAGAATACATATGCACCAAGTGATGCAACAACTACTGTTAATGCAGAAGTTGAAATTGCAATGATGAATGTATTTTTGAACCAATTTACGTAATTGGTCTTTGTAAACAGATATTCAAAATGTTCTGTTGTAAATCCATTACCAAAAGGAATGATGCTCATAGATGCAATAGATTTACCTGGTGAAAATGCACTACTGATTACATAAACTACTGGATATAATACTATTAAACAAATGATTGTTAAAAATAAAATAACTAACGCTAAATTAATTTTCTTAATTACTTTGTTACTCATTATACTTCACCCTCCTTGTATGATTTTGTCTGGCTGAAGTTCCAGATAGCGAAAGGTGCTAATACAACGAAGATCAATACGGCAATTACTGCTGCATAATTGTACTTCAACAGGTTAATTGTCAAGTTGTAGATCCATGTTACAAGGATATCTGTACTACCTGCACTTGTTGTTGTTGTATCTGCTGCAACTGGGTTACCTCCTGTTAAGAAGAAGATTGCACCGAAGTTGTTAATATTATGTGTAAATGACATAATAATCAGTGGCATTGTCTGATACATAACAAGTGGTAATGTAATACTCTTGAAGTTCTGCCATTTGCTAGCACCATCAATTTTAGCTGCTTCATATACATCTGCTGAAATTGCTGTCATAGTACCCATTGTCATTAACATAAAGTATGGGAAACCTGCCCATAAGTTAATTAAGATACACATGAATTTTGCTAATGTACCATCACTCAACCAAGGAATGGATGATTCAATAATTCCAAACGCCTGTAATGTACGATTGATTGGACCAAATGTACCGTTTAACAGGTTCTGCCATACAAGCATACTTACTACAGAAGGAATTGCGTATGGTAAAATAAAAATTGTTCTAAATACTGGTTTTAATTTGAATTCATTTTCATGTAAAACAACGGCCATGATAAGTCCGCCAAAATAACATGTAATTGTAGCTGTTGCACCCCAGATAAGTGTCCAAATAGCAACTCGACCAAATGCTCCTGTCCATGTTGCATCACCACCAAACAAGCTAAAGAAGTTGTCTAAACCAACCCAGTCAACTGTATTATTAGGTGGAATATTTCCTGGTGAGGAGTAGTTTGTAAAGGCAACACTTGCTGAGAATAAAAGTGGAACGATTACAAAGAATACAACCAAACCAACTGTTGGTGCCAAACCTAATACAGGGAATGATTTACCAAGCAGTGTGGAGAATGCTTCTTTGCTGCCTTTTACTTTCTGGCTGATGCAATACTCTCTATATTCATTTAATGCACTTTTTACTGATATGTAATAAATAACAAGCAAAATTGCAATTATTGCCAACACCATAACACCATCAATTAACATAAAGATGGAATTGTCTCTGTCTTTTACTGGAATATCCGGCTGTGGACTTCCTAATGTAATTAAATCTATAATTTTGCCTATGATTTTAGGTGAGAAAAGTAATGCAATAATCTCAACCAAGGCAAACATAATACCTTTTGCATATTGTTTTAAATGTATAATATGTGATAACCCCATGAATACAATACCTGTAAGCATGACTTTTGTTTTATCACTGCCATCTAAGGCTAATTTTAATTTTTTGTCTTCGCTTTTAGCCGATGTACTCACACAAACACCCACTTTCCTAATTCTTTTTGCTGATTTAATTGCATATTGTTTAAAATATGCTCTTTTTTTTGAAAAAGGGGTACCTCAAAATACCATTTTAAATCGTATTTTGAGATACCCGATTACTACTTAACTATCTCAGTATTAATTGAAATTACTGAAGAATTGCTGCATCTGCTGCATCTAATTCAGCCTGAACATCAGCGCCATCCCAAATGTTAGCACTTGCTGCGTTCATAGCATCCCAGAATTTACCCATCTGTGGAATAGATGGCATTGGGAATGCATAGTCTAACTGTGCTACGAAACCTGCTGAGTATGGATCATCTAAAGTGATGTCTACTGAAGGAAGAGCACCTGTTAATTCATAACGTAACTGCTGCATTTCTGGTGTGATTAAGAATGCTGCGAAAGCTGCTGCTTCTGCTGGGTATTCTGTGAAAGCAGATACCTGCATTGTTCTTGTACCAGAGAAAGAAGCTGCTGGTTCTGTGTTTCCTGGAAGTGCAGGAAGTGTTGTAACACCAAAGTTGATACCAGCGTCTGCGAATGTAGCTACGTTCCAAGGACCTGTGATGTAAAGAGCAACGTTACCTGCTGCGAAAGCACCATCACCAGCACTTGTTGTTAAGTCAGCTGCTGGAACATCTAAAGATTCTCTTAATGTCTGGAAGAATGTCATACCAGATACAGAAGCTTCAGAGTTAATGTTTGTTTTTGTTGTGTCTGTTCCGTCTGGTCCAAATAATAAGTTATCATTGCTTGTTGTGAAGATGATTGTGTAGTAACCATTTCCAACGTCCATCATGAAACCATATTTGCCATCGTTGTTAGCATTGAATTCTTTTGCGAATGCTGCTAAATCTTCCCATGTTGTAGGAACATCTTCTTCTGCGATTAAGTCTTTATTGTAGAATAAAGAATATGTTTCAGCAGATACTGGGTAACCATACATTGTACCATCGTATTTAACTGCTGATGCACAAGCGCCTAATACAGAAGCTGCAACTTCATCTGGGTTTTCTGTTGGAAGAACGAATCCACCAGAAACTAATTCACCTAATTTGTCGTGTGGTGCTGCGAATACGTCAGGACCAACACCTGCAGGACCGTCTAATGCGATCTGTCCTGTAGAATCACCAACTTCAACGTTTACATACTCAATTGTGATATTTGGGTATTTTTCTGTGAAAGCTGCGCCAGCCTGTTTGATGAATTCATCAGGACCTGCTGTAGATTCCCAAACTGTTAATGTGATGTCTTCAGTTGTTAATGCTGATTCTTCAGCTGGAGCTTCTTCAGCTACTTCTTCTGTAGCTACTTCTTCAGCTGGAGCTTCTTCAGCTACTTCTTCTGTAGCTGCTTCTTCAACTGGAGCTTCTTCTGTAGAACCACAGCCAACTAAAGCTGTTGCTACGAGTGCAACTGATAATAAAGTTGCTAATACTTTTCTCTTCATGACTTTTTTTCCTCCCTTTTTTTGTTCATTGAAGATAATAGATGCCGGTTTTCCTCAGTTTTGTAAAAATTACGCAACTTTGTGCAACCGGTTGTTCTATACTACAAGATTAACATATTTGACCTCTTTGTGTCTATGTATAATCTGTATAGTTTTATTATACTATTTTTAGGCAAGTTATACAAGTCTTTTTTTAACCTTCTGTCGATTCTCGTAAATTTAGCCTATAATTAATTGTCGTATATGGTGAAACTTGCTCTTTATCTATAACTTTTAGCATTAATTTGGCAGCAAGCATACCAAACTCTTCTACGTTATATTCCAAGCACGTAATGGGTGGAATATTATTTTGTAAAAAACTATTTCCAAAAAATGAAGCTACCTTAATCTGCTTCGGTATTTCTATTCTATCTCTGTCAAGTTTTCGAATTACTCTGGTACAAATATTATCATCCATGCAAATAATACACTCTGCACCTTTTTGCATCAAATCATCAACACAAGCTTCTGTCCTTGCTGTATTGTTCACATTCTCATAACAAAGTTCCATGTGAGGCGAAACCCCTGCTTTATCATGAGCTTCCATAAAACCGTGGTAACGCTCTTTTGATACAATATGGGTAGAATCACCACCTAACAATGCAAGTTTTGTAATGCCTTTTCGTAATAAATGATATGTAAGGTCCTTGCAAGCCTGTCTATGATTCGCATCAAGTTGAATCATTTTCTTATCTTTATCCATGCCGAGCGCAATAAACGGAATTCCTTGTTCTTTTAAATACTTTACAGCCAAACCATCTTGAAACATTCTGGTTATAATAACACCATCTACTTTCTGGTTCATAATGATTCTCTGTAGATTCTGAATATCTGAACTTGTATAAGTTGCCAACAGACCGTCATAATTCTCTGTCGACAGATAATTACAGATGCCCATAGAAATTCTATGAAAATAAGAAAGTTCTGTCAGATTATTATCAATCGGTAATGCAATACAAATATTGGAAGTCTTAAAGCCTGCCAAACTCTGCGCGATTACATTCGGATGATAATCATGTTCTTCTATATAGGCTAAAATTCTTGCTGTTGTTCCCTCGCCGATACGACCTTTTCCAGATATTGCACGTGAAACAGTGGATTTTGATACCCCTAACGCCTCTGCAATATCTCCAATTGTCATGTTTTTATTTGTTTTCATTACAAATACCCCTCTAATGCCAAATACATATGCGCAATCGGTTGCACACCTTTATTCTAGCTTGTTATAAGGTATCTGTCAACTCTTACCTATAGAAAAGATCCTCACAAAAATATAATAGGGAATACGGCATACAATGTCATATTCCCCTTCTTATGTACTGCCGGCGGCGGGACTTGAACCCGCACGTGGTCACCCACAACAGATTTTGAGTCTGCCTCGTCTGCCATTCCGACACGCCGGCACATTCTATACTGTTTTTATAACAGCCGAATATTATAATAACATATTCGGCTGCTATTGACAAGCTATTTTTTTAAATTTTGCTTATATTTTTTCGTTATTTTTCGTTTACTTCACTGCATTATGCCTCAAAATTAATCTTGGAATAAATATCTAACCCATCAAATGTGGCAAAATAATCTTTCGGCGTTTCTGCTCTTCTAATCATCTGTACGCTTCCATCTTCTTTTAATAACAATTCTGCTGATTTCAATTTGCCATTATAATTATAACCCATTGCAAAACCATGTGCGCCTGTATCATGAATTACAAGCAAATCCCCCATCTCTATCTTTGGAAGCATTCTATCAATTGCAAATTTATCATTATTCTCGCATAAAGAACCGGTAATATCATATTTATAATCGCATGGATCGTTTTCTTTGCCCATAACAGTAATATGGTGATATGCCCCATACATTGCTGGACGCATTAAGTTAACTGCACACGCATCACATCCGATATACTCCTTATGTGTATGTTTCTCATGAACTGCAGTTGTCACAAGATGTCCATATGGTCCCATCATAAACCGTCCCAATTCTGTATAAATTGCAACGTCTCCCATGCCTGCTGGTACTAATACTTCTTCATATACTTTACGCACACCTTCACCTATAACGCGAATATCATTTGGCTCCTGGTCTGGTTTATATGGAATACCAATACCTCCAGAAAGATTTATAAATTTAATATCTGCTCCCGTTTCGTTTTTCAAACGTACTGCTACCTCAAATAATGTTTTTGCAAGTGTAGGATAATACTCATTGGTCACCGTATTACTTGCAAGGAAAGCATGCAGTCCAAAATTCTTAACTCCTTTTTCTTTTAGAAGTTTGAATCCTTCAAACAACTGCTCTGTTGTAAATCCATATTTGGCATCACCTGGATTATCCATAATATCTGTACTGATAGTAAATACTCCACCTGGATTGTAACGACAACTAATTGTTTCTGGCAACTTACCTATTGTTTTTTCAAGGAACTCAATATGAGTAAAATCATCTAAATTAATAATTGCACCAATTTCATTCGCATATTCAAATTCATGTGCTGGGGTCGCATTAGAAGAAAACATAATATCCTCACCTTTAACACCCATCGCATTACTTAACATAAGCTCTGTCAAAGAAGAACAGTCACAACCACAGCCATACTCTCTTAAAATATCAATCAGATATGGGTTCGGTGTTGCCTTTACTGCAAAATATTCTTTAAATCCTTTATTCCATGCAAATGCCTCTTTTAACGCTCTTGCATTTTCTCGAATCCCTTTTTCATCATAAATATGAAATGGTGTTGGGTATGTTTTTATAATTTCTTCTAACTGTTCTTTTGTTACAAATGGTGTCTTTTTCATTCTATCTTCTCCTCATGTTACACATTCTCAATCTGCCAATCAATTGGCTCTATCCCATGCTCTGACAAAAAAGCATTGGTTTTACTAAAAGGCTTACTTCCAAAAAAGCCTCTATATGCGGATAAAGGACTTGGATGTGGCGCTTCTAAGATCAGGTGTTTCTGATTATTCAGCATTGCTTTTTTCTTCTGCGCCGGTGCACCCCATAAAATATAAACAATTGGTCTATCCTGCTCATTCAGTACCTTGATTGCTGCATCTGTAAATTCTTCCCATCCAATTCCTCTGTGAGAATTTGCCTGATGCGCACGCACTGTCAAAACTGTATTTAACATCAAAACACCCTGGCTAGCCCACTTCACAAGATAGCCATTATTGGGAATATAGCATCCAATATCATCCTGTAATTCTTTATAAATGTTTACAAGGGATGGAGGAATATCCACATCTGGCTTAACCGAAAAGCAAAGTCCGTGTGCCTGTCCAACATTATGATACGGATCCTGTCCTAAAATGACAACTTTTACATCCTTTAATGGTGTCAAATGGAACGCATTAAAAATATCCTCTGATGCCGGAAATATCACCTGTGTACTATATTCTTCCTTAACCATCGTATATAATTTCTTATAATAAGGTTTCCTAAACTCTTCCCCAAGTTCTTCCAACCAATCATTTTGTATCATTCCCATGTAACATTCCTCTTATCCTATACATTCCAGACAGCTTACATTCTGACTGAAACATCTCTACCTCTTAAATATTCCTTTACTTCTTTAATCTCTAACTCTTTAAAATGAAACAACGAAGCAGCCAATGCAGCATCTGCTTTTCCTTCTTCAAATGCTTCATAAAAATGTTCTAGATTTCCAGCGCCACCAGAAGCAATAACTGGAATAGAAACATGTTCTGCAATTGCTTTTGTTAATGCAATATCATATCCGGCTTTTGTTCCATCACAATCCATACTCGTTAACAGAATCTCTCCTGCTCCCAGACGTTCTGCCTGCATCGCCCATTCTACTGCATCGATGCCCATATCAACACGTCCACCATTTTTATATATATTCCACCCTGTTCCGTCTGCACGTCTTTTGGCATCAATTGCAACTACAACACACTGACTTCCAAATTTTTGTGCAGCTTCTTTTATCAGTTCCGGATTCATTATCGCAGCAGAATTCACAGATACTTTATCCGCGCCTTCTCTCAAAATAGCTTTAAAATCATCTACCGTGCGAATGCCTCCGCCTACTGTAAATGGAATAAATACCTTTTCTGCCACTTTTCGTACCATATCAACCACTGTAGTTCTTGCATCACTAGAAGCTGTAATATCCAAAAAAACAAGTTCATCTGCACCTGCTTTATCATACGCGGCTGCAATTTCTACCGGATCTCCTGCATCCTGCAAATTTACAAAATTAACACCCTTTACAACTCTTCCATTATGCACATCCAGACATGGAATAATTCTTTTTGTATGCATGTTATGTCTCCTTATATCTGTACAAAATTTTTTAAAATACTTAATCCTATATCTGAACTTTTCTCCGGATGGAACTGACATGCAAAAACATTGTCCTTTTCAACAGATGCATGTATCAGTGTTCCATATTCCGTTGTCGCTGTTACAATGTCAGGTTCTTCTGCCTTCAAATAATATGAATGTACAAAATATACGTATGCATCCTCTGAAATGCCTTCAAATAATCTACCTTTATTTGGATATTTTAACGAATTCCAGCCAATATGTGGAATTTTTAAACCTGCACTATCAGGAATCCGTACTACTTCCCCTTTCAAGATACCAAGTCCTTCCACACCGGCACTCTCATCACTTCGCTCAAACAAAAGTTGCAATCCAAGACAAATTCCAAGAAATGGCGTTTTATTGTCTACCACCTGCCTAATTACATTATCCAGACCATATGTTTTTAACTTGTTCATGGCATCACCAAACGCACCAACACCTGGCAAAATGACTTTATCAGCCTGCAGAATAACATTTTTATCCCGTGTAATTACAACTTCTTCCCCTAGAGAAAGGATTGCTTTTTCTACACTTTTAATATTTCCTGCATCATAATCAATTATTGCTATCACTTCTGCCTTCTCCTATTCGCCAATTAATATCTTTATCTGTTCCGCATAGGCATTGGCATCTTCCATCGCTGCCAATTCTAATGCTTCTTCTGCTGTAATTCCATATACCTCTAACAAAGTTTCTGTAATTTGTGCATAAATCTTGTCATATGTATCATAAACCCCATATTCATCAGCCAAAGGTTTGGATTCCTGATACTTCTTAACTCCCTGGATTAACGCATTTAAAGCTTCATCCTGCAATCCCATTGCATTATAATTATCATATGAATCCACTTTTCTTTGTAACTGCATGATTAATTTTGCTTTATCATACATTTCCTGTTCTTTAGGACTTAATTTTTCGCCAGAAAGTGCAACATATACAGATTCATAGTCTCTGTCTACAAAGGCTTCTCTTGCATCCAATTTAGCTGAAATACTTGGAACAACACTTACAAGAATCAACATAACAACAAGAATTGTACCAGCAAATAAAGTAACCGAGAAAATCATTTTTCTTGGAAGCTTTTTCGGCTTCTCATCGGTTATCATCTCTTTTGTTATCTTTACTTTCTTTTCTTTTTTTGCCTTCTTCTTTTTTTCTTTCTTAGATGTTTCTCCATCATCTTCTTCTGATGCTTCTTCTGTTGCCCCTTCTTCCGTCTGCGCTTTTTTATCTTTCTTATCTTTTTTGTCTTTTTTCTTTTTCTTTTTATCTTTTTTAGCCAATTCCTTATCAAGCGCATCTAAAATTGCCTGATTATCATCTGGATCAGTAACTTCATCTTCAACTTCTTCTGTAAGCGCATCAAACAATCTACCAAAGAAGCCTTTTTTCTTCTCTGCTTCAGAATTTTTTTCTGCTATATCCATTAAGGTATCTATCTCAGATATCGCAAATGCATCTATATCAGACACATCATTCGCACTTGCATCCTCCGTTGCCTGTTTATCTTTTTTACCAAACAGTCCTCTTGATTTTTTCTCTTTAACTTTCTTTTCTTTAACTTTTTTCTCTTTTTTCTTCTTTTCTTTCTTAGCCTTTGATGGCTCTGCTTCTGTTGGCTCACTGCTTTCTGCGGAGGTGTTTGTGGATGTAGATGTCTCTTGCCCAAAATCCATACCTAACAATGCTAAAGCATCGGCCATATCATCATTGGAACCGCCTTCTTCTTGTGACATACTCTCTAACAAAGCAAGCATATCATCATCCACAAGTTCATTATTATCTGACTTACGTAATAATTCATTAATCTCTGCAAGTTCCATATCGTCTTCTTGCATTTCTCCTGATGCGTTATCACCTGGATTACCAAATAAATCATCAAAGCCCGCCAGACCTTCCAAGTCAAGTCCATCCAATGATGTACTCTCTGAAGACACACTATCACTTGAAAAATCCAATGTATCTAAGCCAAGCGCCTCTAAATCAAATGTATTTAAACCTGTATCATCCGCTTCCGCTGCACTATTTGACATTTCTAAGGCTACATCCTGAGACACTTCTGCAAGTTCTGCCAGATTCAATGCATCATCCGCACTACCTTCTAATCCCATTGACTCGTCTATTAGTCCTGCTAAGTTTAGCGCATCATCTGCAATGCCTTCTATCCCCATTGACTCATCTGCTAGTCCTGCTAAGTTTAACGCATCATCTGCAATGCCTTCTATCCCCATTGACTCATCTGCTAGTCCTGCTAAGTTTAGCGCATCATCTGCAATGCCTTCTATCCCCATTGACTCATCTGCTAGTCCTGCTAAGTTTAGCGCGTCATCTGCAATGCCTTCTATCCCCATTGACTCATCTGCTAGTCCTGCTAAGTTTAGCACGTCATCTGCAATGCCTTCTATCCCCATTGACTCATCTGCTAGTCCTGCTAAGTTTAGCGCGTCATCTGCAATGCCTTCTATCCCCATTGACTCGTCTGCTAATCCTGCTAAGTTCAAGGAATCATCTGCAATGCCTTCTAACCCCATTGACTCGTCTGCTAGTCCTGCTAAGTTTAGCGCGTCATCTGCAATGCCTTCTATCCCCATTGGCTCGTCTGTCAATCCTTCTGAAGCAATAGATGAATTACTAAGCATCTCCGCTGCTTCCGCTTCCTGTGCTAATGCAGCCAAATCTAGATTGGCATCCATAGGCGCTGCTTCCACATTTTCCTGTGTTTTTTCAGTCATCACTTCCTGTTTATCATCATGCTGCTGTTTTGGTGCTACACCATCTGGATTTTCATACATCTGCAACTGATTATCTAATTCTTCATCCAATTTACTCAAAAGTAAATCCAAATCCTCTTCTGATCCTACACTATTATTTTCTGACAAAGATTTTAAAAGATTGTCAAGATATTCTTCATCTGATCCCATATATATACCAGCCTTTCATTCGCATGCCCTAAGTGTAACATACTTCTATTTATTGTACAAACGTATTTCTCAGAAAATCAACTGCATTTTCTTCCTTTGAAATCCCTTTTCCCTTCAGTTCTTCTGACAACTGATATAGGCTATGATGTACTCTAAAAAAATCTGCTTTCTGATTCAGAAATCCTATTTTTTCAAATGGCCATCTGATAATTGTAGGATAACGGAATCCTACTCCAAGCTCTAAAATACATAAATTTCTATTTAAAGTTCCTTGCAACCATTTCATATATTTATCCCACATCGGCAAATACGCTGCCTCTTCGTAGGAAGGTGCTTGTACATTATTGAACACAAGTCGCTCCCCACACCGTGGGCAAACAGGCGGTTTTATCTGGTCTATATGCTCCGCAGATATCTTGCAGGATGCTATCGTCTCTGCAGCATACTGTTCTGCTGACAACAATTCATGACAACAATTTTCTTCGCATTGCATATATGTATAATTACCGCATGGCGCTACAATTCTTTCTTTATCTAATGAAGATTTAAAAATTTTACCATCTATATTTTCAGTTACTATAAAATAATTTTTCCCTTGTAATAGAGAATGTAAAATCTCATATGCTTCCTCAACACATTCATCCTGATATTTTTCAAGATAATCTTTTACCAGAAAGGGCAGTATCCAATTTAACTCCTCTTTCTTATTTTCTATCCTCGATATGATTTCTGTATACTCTGATTTTCTTTTCATTTTCTGCACATCACATGCAAATTCTTCTCCAATTCCAATCAGCACTAAATCAGCTTTTGCAATTGCTTCTTCTATTCTCGTTTTCATAAGCTTTTCTTTTCCATACTTACAAAAAGCCGGGAATATCCCGGCTCTTTTGTTTTATTTTAATACTAATTTATCAATTTCGCGAACCAAGTTACCAATCTCTGGCTTAGATAACTGCGCATCTGCTCCGAGGGATTCTCCCTTTCTTCTCATGTCATCATTTACAAGTGATGAGAAAATTACTACAGGAATGTTCTCTGTTTCCGTATTCTGCTTAATTAATTTTGTAAGGTGATGACCATCCATCAACGGCATCTCAATATCTGTAATTACACACTGTACATGCTGTTTTAATGTACCATCGGTCAGACACTGTTCAATTACATTCCAAGCTTCTTGTCCGTTTTCTGTATGAATCAGATTGTCATATCCTGCTTTCTTTAAAGAATCTACAATTAATTTATTTAATAAAGGAGAGTCTTCTGCAATCAGAATTGGAACATCATTTCTTGTACGTTCACCTAATTCTTCGATTTCTTTTACTTTAAGACCTGTTTCTGGATTAATGTCTGTAACAATTTTCTCAAAGTCTAAAATAATAATCAGTTTCTCATTCCATTTGATAATACCTGTAGAAACACCTTCTTCTGAACTAGAAACAGTATTATCTGGTTTGATAATATCTTTCCAGGAAACTCTATGAATTCCTAATACACTATCTACATGGAAAGCAATATCAAGTTTATTAAAGTTCGTTATGATAAACAGACCGCCTGGCTGTGATTCCCCACGCTGTAAGCAGTTCTTTAAATCAATTGCTGTAATCATTGTATCACGTGGCATAAAAATACCTTCGATACTTGGATGTGAGTTTGGTACAGGAGTTACTTCCTGATATGTAATAATCTCACGAATCTTCGCAACATTAATACCATATGAGTTGCCAGCTAATGTAAATTCAAGTACTTCAAGTTCGTTTGTTCCATTTTCTAATAAGATTTTTGTATCCATTTGTCCACCTCTCAACATTCCTCAAAAGATATGAGTCCTTCAATTAGATTGATTATAACATACATTTTCAAAAAAATACATAGCTAATATAAAAAAAAGACTTTATTCTTTAGAATAAAGTCTAAATTATGCCATGCCTTCAAAACCGAACACTGAAATAACCTCGCATTTCCATGCTTCCTATCTTCTATAAAACTTCCTTACACTTTTTCCCTTACCTTTCAGGTTAAGCCCTCGACCTATTAGTAACACTCTGCTCAATACATTACTGCACTTACACACGTGTCCTATCTACCTCGTAGTCTTCAAGGGGTCTTACTCACTTGCGTGAGGGATATCTCATCTTGAGGGGGGCTTCACGCTTAGATGCCTTCAGCGTTTATCCCTGCCGGACTTGGCTACTCTGCCATAGGATTGGTTCCTAACAGATACACCAGC